>USTP01000029.1 GCA_900557695.1 uncultured Thermoanaerobacterales bacterium
TCGGCAGCGTCAGATGTGTATAAGAGACAGTGTTTATACTATAAGGCAAAGGGGGGGCGTATGAAAAACTATACTATATATAACAACACTCTTCTTTACATGGCGCTATATTTAAAAAGTCATGCGGGAGAGCCAGCTATAATAACAGACGAGCAGTATACTAATTATGTTAACCTTGTAATCAGAACGCTTGATATTGAAAAAAGTGTTGCAAACGCATTTACCTATGCTGTAAAGAACGGAGAGCCTAGTTATAATTTTAATATGGTAAGCAAAGAAAAGCAGGCGCGTATAAATGCAACAACTTTTTATTACGACCCTGAAAAAAGATGTTATCACACCCCTTCTGGTTATAAAGACCTTTACTATAAATCAAAAGCAGTTATTCCTCAATCAATTCTACCAATGTTTCAACCCGAGGGCTATGAAAGAGCAATTGGCTTAAAACCAAAGGAAAATATTCAAATAACAACAAAATCCGCAGGCAATCGCACCTCTATTAGGGGCGAAGAGCCTGGTGATAATTAAAAAATAACTAGACAATAAAAAGTTCCACATTTTAAGTGGAACTTTTTTTATTCAACTGTTACGCTTTTAGCAAGATTCCTTGGTTTATCTGGATTATTGCCAAGCAACACACTTGCTTTAAACGCAAGAAGCTGAAAAGGTATAACGCTAATAATACTCAGCAGTTCGCTACTATAAGCGTCTGGCAAGTCTATTTTATAGTCAAACCCACTAACCGATGCACTTTTGAAGGTTACAACTATAACCTTAGCTCCCCTAGCCTTAACTTCCTGCCCACTGTTAAGCGTTTTATCAAGCATATCCTTATTGGTTGCTATCACAAACACAGGGGATCCTTCGTCTATCAAGGCAATAGTTCCATGCTTTAGCTCCCCTGCAGGATAACCCTCTGCGCTTTTATAAGAAATCTCTTTAAGTTTTAAAGCCGATTCAAGAGCAGTTATACTATCTAGCCCCCGCCCTACGAAAAATACTCTGGTAGCGTTTTTAACAAGTTCTAGTATTTCATCATCAATGTTTATAAGATTTTTAGCATCATCTGCCAAATTTTCTAAGTCTTTAAAATCATAGTCACTATTTTCAAGGCATCTAGCTAGCAAATATAAAACTAAAATTTGGGCAACATAAGCTTTAGTAGAGGCAACGGCAATTTCGGCGCCCGCAAAAACAGGCAAAACCGCGTCACACATCTTTGCTAGCCCGCTATGCATCACATTTGTTATCGCTAAGGTTTTAGCTTGCCTTTCTTTAAAAAGAGTTGCACAGCCAAGCGTGTCTGCCGTTTCGCCACTTTGACTAACAAATATTGCCAAGGTGTTATCAATAATTATATTAGAATATTTAAGTTCACTTGCAATTTTTGCCTCACATGGCACGCCTAAAACCTTTTGCAAAACGCTTGCTCCATACATACTTGCGTGATACGCCGTTCCGCAGCCAACTAAAACAACATTTTTAACGCCGTCAATTAGCTTTAATGCACTTTTTAGAATTTCTTTGGTTTTATACTGCATTTGTATTCTTTTTATAACCGCAGGTATTTCGCATATTTCTTTTTCCATAAAATATTGGTAGCCCTGCTTTGAAACTTCTTCTTCGGTTTGGGTTAGTTTGCTATAGCAGGGTTTAATTTGCTTGCCTTTCTCATCAAAAAGCTTAAATCCCCTGCTAGAAACAACCGCTATTTCGCCCTCTTTTAAACTATAATAACAGCTTGCAATTCCATTAAAACAAATTATATCGCTTGCCACCATAACGCCCTTTTTAGTTTTAGATATAAACAGTGGGCTAATTTTTCGCGTAGCAACAATTCTTTTGCTCTTTTTATCAAGGATAGCTATAGCATAGCTACCAACAAGCTGTTTTATGCTAGCTCTAACCTTTTCAACAATTTTCCCCTTCTTAGAAGCTATCAAATTTGCAATGCACTCGCTATCTGTTTGCGATTTAAACTTAATTCCTTCTTTTTCAAGGTTTGCCCTTATTTGCATAAAGTTTTCGATTATTCCGTTATGAACTATAGCAAGTTCTTTACTATCTGATAGATGTGGGTGTGCGTTTTCCTCTGTTGGCTTGCCGTGGGTTGCCCACCTTGTGTGAGAAATAACCAAACCTGCCTTGCAGTTTTTTGCGAATTTCTCAATTCCAGCAACCATGCCCGTTTGTTTTTTTAAACAGATCTCGTCTTTAGTTAGGTATGCCATACCAGCAGAATCGTAGCCACGATATTCAAGTTTTGAGAGCGCCTTATAGCACTCTATCGCACTACCCTTTCCGCCAGCAACACAAGCTATTCCGCACATTATTCTTCCTCCACAGCTTCGACTTCTAACTTTTCTATAGTGTTTAACAAATAATTTGCCAAACTTTGTGAAGCCACAATATTTTCGCTTTCAACCATAATTCTAATCTTTGGTTCAGTTCCAGACGCTCTAACCAGCACTCTGCCAAGCCCCGCAAGCTCTTGCTGGGCATTGGTTATAGCCGTTAGCAATGGTTCACTTCCAAGAATTCTCAGCTTTTCTTTAACAACAATATCTTTATTAACTTGAGGAAACACCCTAACCTTGCAAAATTCAGACAGGGGTTTCCCACTTTCCTTGCAAAAATGTGCAAGAAGAATTGCCGTTAAAATTCCATCGCCAGTTTGCATAAATTTTTTAATAATTATATGCCCCGACTGTTCGCCCCCAAGAACAAGTCCATTTTTGTTTAATAGATTTGCCACATATTTATCCCCAGCATCGGCACGAAGCAGTTTTATACCCTTTTCTTTAAGTGAAAGTTCTATGCCCATATTGGTTTGACTTGTGCCAACAACTGCATTATTGACAAGCATGCCCCTTTGTTTAAAAACTAGGGCAAGAGCATGTAAAATCATATCCCCATCAATTATTTTGCCCTTCTCACTAACGGCTATAAGTCTATCTGCATCGCCATCAAAAGCAAAACCCATATCTGCGCCATATTGTTTCACTTTTTTAGCCAGCCTTTCTGGATGAAGCGACCCGCATTTATCATTTATTTTTAAACCATTATTCATGCAGCTAGTTTTTATAACTTTGGCTCCAAGTTTTCTAAAAACCTCTGGTGCAATACTATAACTTGCCCCATTTGAAGCATCAAGCACAACTTTAAGCCCTGAAAGCGAACCAGAAATAGTGTTAACAAGATAATCTATATAGTGTTTGCGTAGATTTGTTTTTTGCACATACAAGCCTATTTTTTCAGCCGAAACATGTTTTGACTTAATGAAACCACGCTCAATTTTCTCTTCCTCTTTGTCTTGAAGTTTTTCGCCCTTTAAAGAAAAAATTTTTATGCCATTATATTGCATTGGGTTGTGGCTAGCAGTGATGCTTATTCCATAATCAAACTTTAAACTTTTTGTTAGATAAGCTACTGCGGCAGTAGGAATTATGCCAGCATCCACCACGTCCACCCCGCCAGAGAGCAACCCACACGCAAGGGCATTAACTAAAAAAGAGCCAGTAACCCTTGTATCCCTGCCAATTAAAACTCTGCCACCTTGCATATTTTGGCTTAAACTATTTCCGCATTTAAAGGCTATATCATAAGTAAGTTCTTCGCCAACAACTCCACGAAGCCCATCAGTTCCAAAGAAAACAGACATATTATACCTCTTTTAAATACTTCTTAGCTTTTCCCTCTTTAGTTTGCATTTTCGAGCGACCAATAACAAAATCTCCGTTATTAACATTTTTATCTACAGTTGTGCCTGCGGCAATAAACGCTTTTTCCCCAATGCTAACAGGTGCAATAAGGTTAACGCTTGAGCCCACAAAACTATCACTGCCAATTGTTGTTTTTTCTTTACATTTCCCAGTGAAGTTAACAAAAACAACTCCGCAACCTATATTAACCCTGTCGCCCACCTGCCCATCACCAATATAAGAAAGATGGCTTGCCTTGGTGTTTTTACCAATCTTGCTGTTTTTAATTTCAACAAAATTGCCAATTTTTGCCTCCTCCCCTATTTCACTACCTGGGCGAAGATGTGAAAAAGGCCCAATTTTTGCGCCATTTTTTACAACTGAATTTTCAATAACCGAATATGTGATAGAAGCGCCCTCACAAATACTAGAATCAACAATATAGTTGCCTGGATAAAGCACAACTCCTTGTTTTATCACGCTATTACCAACTATAACATTAAAGGGATATATTGTAACCCCCTCTTCAATTATCGTTTTTTTATCAATATAAATATTTTCATTAAAAACATTAAATTCTGGAGAATTAAATTTCATGATAGCCCCCCTATAACATTTTTAAATAAAAGCCCTTTATTTAAGAATATTACATTATATTTATATGAATTTAATGCACCACTTTGTGCTTAACTTTGCTTTTATAGCCGTTTTCAAGTAAAAAACAGCCTGCAGCGCCCATTTTTCCTAGTAAAAATCAATTTTTTAGTCAATTTTTGTTTAAAATCGTTTTGAGGGGGGCATAAATTATGATAAAATGACAATAATATGAGCTATTAAAGAATTATCTTTATAGCGAAAAGGAGGACTAGGGATGAACAAAACTGAATTTTTGAGAGCTGTGGCAAGTGAAGCTGGCTTAACTATCAAAGAAGCAAACGCTTTCTATGATGCATTCGTTAAAACAGTTAAAGACGCTATGGCCAACAATGATAAGGTTGCTTTAGTTGGTTTTGGAACATTTGAAGCAAAGGCTAAACCAGCTAGAGAATGCACAAACCCTATGACAGGCGCTAAAGTTAATGTTGCTGCGTGCAAAGCCCCTGTATTAAAGTTTGGTAAAAACTTTAAAGATTCTATCAACTAAGAGTCAAAAAAAGCGAGCTAAGCTAGCTCGTTTTTTTGTTGCACAATTTTTACTCCACAAATTTTTGTTTAATAACTAAAAAAACTGGGCACTTTTGTGCCCAGTTTATTATCTTATCTTTTTCCTAGAAGCTAGCGCAACAATGCCCCCAAACACAACTATTGCTAAAACAAACACTATAGCTATTCCAACGCCTGTTAAAGATGTTTTGTAAACAGGTTTAACTGTCATCTCGCCTGTTACTGTTTGCCCTTCCTCGCCCCAATAAGCAAACTCGTAGCTTAAAAAGAAATTTCCTTGCTTTTCTGGAGCTTCAACATCTTGGTTAACTGGCGAACCATATTCTAGAATCATAGTTTCTAAAACATTGCCGTCTTCATCAACATAAGTTATTTCATAGCTTCTAATTGTTTGAGAATACTCGGCATACACTGTCATATTTCTAGAAATGTCACTTAAACTATCGCTCCAACCAATAAAGGTAAAATCATATGCTGCGGTAGACTCTCTTGTTGGCGTGATATTTGGCAAAGTGATTTCTTCCCCCTCTTTAACCGAAACGGTGGCAAGCGTTGTTCCATCGTAGTTTTTAAACACAACTTTAAAATAAAGTCTTTCAGTTTCATTCTCTGTCCAATAATAGCTAGAGTTAAAATAGTTAGGGTTTGAGTAGTAGCTTTCGCTATAAATATCAAAGTCGCCCTCGCCAATGTTGTCGCTAGAAACTACCATATTGTTTGTGATAGTAACTGTTCCACTGCCAGCGTTATCAAAAATTGCATCACCAGATAAAACGCTATGAGTGGTGTTTGTAATAGTGATGTTAACTAAGGCATCTAGCGAAGCATGAGTTGCCCCTAAAACACTGCCTGCGCTCGACAACACATTGTCAAATATATAATAAACCGCGCCCATTTGTTTACAGCCGTCTATCAAGATATTTATGGCAGACTGAGTATATAAATCACCAACCCCTGTGGCACCTATAAACCCACCAATCATTGGGTTCTCGTTATACGCCACAACATTTCCCATATTCATAGAGTTTATAATTTGAAGTTCTCTATTTAAAACTATTCCAACAACACTACCCGCAACCGCTCTATAATAACCATATGAGCTGCCATCATAATAAGAATCGTAGTTAATTCCGCTTGCCCTTATATTTCCCCTGTTCAGGTAGTTTATTATTTGCAAGGTTGATGCAATTGTGCTAGAAGCGTTTGTAACATAGCCAACGGCTCCACCTGCAATAGTTCCGCTAATTTCAACCAATGTATAGCAGTTTTTAATGCTAGAAGTTATCCCTTGAAGAGCCACATTTTCATTTAGTCCGCCAAGGTAAGCCACAAGCCCTCCTGCAATTCCACTAGAAGTTATGCTTCCTCCCATAACCGTAACATTTTCTAAATCAAGAGCATAATACGCTTTTGAAACAACGCCAGCCGCATAACCCCCTCTCACAACAACATCTTCTATGTTCAAGTTTTTGATTGTTGGGTTTGTAACTGTGCTTTGATTAAACTGAACGCAAGTTGTTCCAAACAAGGCTGGCAAAAACTCGTAAAGATAATAGCTTGTTCCCGTTGCGTTTATTGCAGAAACAGAATATGCCCCAACTGTGTTCATATTGTAGATAGTGTATCCGTTTCCGTTGAAGTTTCCTCTAAATGCTTTAATAACCGCAGAGGCCGTAACACCGTCTATAACTGTAATTCTTGTGTAGCCAATGCCTATCCAAAGCTTGCCCGACAAATCTATATCGTTTGTTAATTCGTAGTATCTATTTGCATAGATATTGTAGTAGTGGTCGGAAGTTAATAGATTTGCAAGAAGAGCCAACTCTTCGGCAGAAGAAATTTGATATGGGCTACTCTCGGTTCCATTTCCTCCAGCAAACCCACTTGCAGCGTAGTCAAGCCAGAACCTTGCCGACAATAATGTTGGCATTTGCCCGCTTGTAACACTAAAGGTTGCAGTTAAATCAAAAGCTTCATTGCCCTCTAGAATTGTCCAGTTGCTAGTATCTTTAAAATATTTTTTACTATCAAAGTCAAAATCACCCTCAAATATTTCATCGGTAGATAATAAGTTTTTTTCATATTTTATTTCTATGTTTGATGCATTGCTATCAACATATTGATAGCTGCCAACAACCTTAGCCGCGTTGTTTGCAATATAAACATTGCCTTGCCCTACGCTTCCACGAACAGTTCCCACTATTAAACCAACGCTCACATTTGTAAGGCTAGAAAAATCATAGAAACTTGCCGCGCTTTTACAACTGATTATATAGTTAGACACTTTATTTAAAGCCACATCCGCACCGCTAACAAAGCTAAGCGTTCCAACAAGCCCACCAACGCTAGAATTAGAACTGTTTGTAATTAAATAAGTTGTTGATATAGAGTTAATTAAATATAAGCCGTTTGCACTTCCAACAATTCCACCAACTGTTAAGCCAGTTAGCGTTCCTGTGGCATAACAACTTGAAATGTAGCCTGAAACAATGTTGCCTGTTGTTTCATCTTTATTAGTTACAAATTCTGCCACAAGCCCACCAACCATGCCAGTTCCCTCAAGGTCGCCAGTTGTGTAGCTATTTGTGATTTTTTGCCCGCCACCAGTATTTATCATAAGCCCAACAAGTCCGCCAACATTCACTCCGCTTATGTTTAACGCAGATGAACAACTAGATATTTCCCCCTCTAGTCTACCAACAATGGCTCCAGCATACTCGCTGCTTATAGTATTATTCCCAGAGGCTATATTAAGGTTATAGATATATGCGTTCTCGTCCGCATAGCCAAACAGTCCTGCAAACTCGCCCTGCCCTGCAATGTTTAAACCACTTATTGTATAGCTGCCACCATTAAATGTTCCATTAAATGGATATGTGCTAGTACCAATAGCTATCCATTCAACATTCTCTAAATCTATATTGGAAGCTAAAGTGTATCGAGCAGTAGCATAAGCACCATCATCTATATTGTTGTTAACATAGTAGGCTAGCGAAGCAAGATCACTAACCCCACTAATTATATATGGGCTTGCTAGCGTTCCTGAACCTTGGAAAATTGTAAGCGAGTTTCCATTCCAAGTTTCCTCGCCCGAGTAGCCAGGAAGATTTATTCCAGCAAAAGCATACTCAATGTCTTGAATATTGTCACTGCTAAACCCAAGCTCACTTGCAGAGGCTAGCATGGCAACCGCAAAGTCTTCAAAATCTGCAGTTGAGGTAAGCTTTGTTAAAGTTTGATACCAAAGCTTTAATATATTAGTAGTTGTGAAAAATTCAGGGTCACGGCAATACATAAGGTAGGTTGCATAAGTCATAAGTGTGCTGTTATAGTGTATTCCACCGTAGTCGTTTCCTTCATTTGGGTTAGAAGAGAACGGAAACATATTTGTGTAACTATATGTGCAACCCGTTGCCGATGGGTTAGACATGTCCCTAAAATAGCTGTTTGTTAAATAAACATCTTCCCCCATTCTCCAAAAGTCTGGATCAGAAATATCATGCCCTTCAATAACAGCACCAAAGATATCTGAAAAGGCTTCTGCTAGTGCGCCTGAAGCATTTTGATATGCAAACTCAACAATACTTTCAGATATAGCATGCTGATACTCGTGCCCAACAACATCTAGCCCCTGCACAAAAGAGCCTGTATTGTTATACTGATTTCCATCGCCAAACAAGAAGTAGCCAACTGTTGACGAATTGCCAGCAATTGAATAGGCAGCGTTTTCATAGTTAACACCATAGTGAACTATGGCAATAAGCGTTATTTCTTTACCATTAGCATTTCTTAGCCCCTCTATCGACACACCAAAATTGCTTGAATCTAGATAAAAGTCATAACACTTCATTATGTATTGGTAAGCCTGAACGGCAGCAGAGTCGGTAAAACTACCGTCTGCCATATAACTATCATAATATTTGTAGCTATAGCTGTCTGAGTTTAAACCATTTGTAACAAATATACCCCTTTCTCCGTCACCTAAAATGTAGAAATATTCGCCTGAAGTGTTGCTTGTGTATTTATCTATATAAAGAGTAACTTTCTCCCCATCATAGTTGGTTTGGGTGGTTGCAACATTTTCTATCGTGTAGTTAGAGGTTGGCAAAGAATCGCGAAGCGAAGTGCTAGTAGGAATTTTCTCTGTAACTTTTAAAGTTCTTGCGCTAACAAAGACCTTGTAAACCTCGCCATCAATTTCAGCCTCATAAATATATGCTATATATCCCCCAGCACTGGTTTTTATGATGTTGGTTTCTAGATAAGCAGAGCTGGTGGCACCTAGGCTCAAAATCGCCTCCTTAGCATCTTCTTCACCATAGCTAATATCAAAGCTAACATCCTCTAGGTTTAAAAAGTAGGTTCCGTTTATAGAAGTTGCCCTGCCGTAGCTATTAACACTAACATTTAGCTGCCCGCCATAAACCTTATAACCATTAAAATATTGGTCGAAGCGATACACAAAGCCAGTAACGCTTTCAACGCATTTATTAAACTTCAAAGCTTCACGGCTTGACGAAAAACCAAAGGTTTCCTTTAGCGAGTCTAGCATGTTTAAAGCGTCTTCACTAGAGAAAATTTGCGTGCCCACAAAGTCGCCACTAACCATTTGAATCTCACTAGCGCTTGAGGAAATCTCAAGGTCGCTAGCCGTAACATTGGTTTTTTCTTTTGATGTTGCAACAACGCTCACAAGCGGCAACAAAACCGCACAAATTATAATATCTATAAACCATTTGAATTTATTTTTCATATACAACACCTATAATATCCTTTTTAACAACAGGTTTATTATAATAACTTAAACAAAATTCGTCAAATAATCCTAACCTTGTTACTCCTGCTTTTAATATTATGCACATTTCTATTATAATTTTACAAAATATTACAGTGTTATTAACTTTTAAAAGCAGTTGACATATAATAATTATTGTGATAATGTTAGTTGGCTAACAATAAGGGAGGCAAAATTATGGCAAAAGAAGAACTTGATATTTGTTATGAACTTAAGAAAATTTCCAACCTAGTTTCTAGATTTAAAAGGAAAAATCCGCTATCTTTTGATGGAAAAAAACTAACCCGCTCGCAAGCTCAAATACTTGAGTTTATCTATGATAAATCTAAAAACAATGAAACAGTTTATCAAAAAGACATTGAAAAAAATTTTTCTATTCGAAGGTCTACCGCCACCGAGAGTTTAAATAGGATAGAAAGTTTAAGCCTAATAAACAGAAA
>USTP01000030.1 GCA_900557695.1 uncultured Thermoanaerobacterales bacterium
GCTCGGAGATGTGTATAAGAGACAGATATAAACGTAAATCAAGAAGTATTACTAAAAGATAATTTTAATTTCGAGGATAATTATTTTATTGCTTTCTATGGCGAGGAGGAAAAGCTTTTTAGTAAAAATCTTTTAGATGCTTCTTACTGTGCCATTATGGAGAAATTTGAAAATTTATTTAATGAGATATGTTTAAGAAGAAGAGAAGAGCAAGCAAAACAGCAAGATAGAAATTTTATTGTAGATAGTATAACTAGCAAGATGTTTGGTTTTTTACCACTAGGGTTTTATTCTTTATCAAAAAATCAACTTTATTCACTTTTTTCAACCCAAAACAGAGCTGAAAATATTGAGAAAATTATTCCTTGTTCTAGATTTATTAAGTCGGGAGAAGGTAATGATGAAATTTATGCGGGCGTGGTTTATAAAAACAATGTGCCATATGCTGTGGCGATTGGGTTTAAAAGTGGAAGTAAGATAAATAAACCTGTTCATGAAAGTTCATATCAGTATTTTTACCAAAAAGAGAATGAAAAGGAAGGCTATTTCTTGTCGTTTAGGCGCGCTAGTGATGGGGATGTTGTTTGGATTTAAAAAGCAATGCTAAATTATTGTTGACAAAATTGGTGTAATAATTGTATATTTAATAGGCAATTTAGTTTAACTAAGGGATAGGACAAAAAGGAAAAATTATGAAAAGATTCTTAAAATGTTTTTTGGTGCTAGTTGTGTGCGTTTGTGCATGCTTAGGCTTTGTTGGTTGTGATGACCTTAAATGGTCGAAGGTTACTAACGATACTACTGGGGTGGTATCTAATGGTGGTGTTGCCGTTTATCATGATGGGTGGCTATATTTTATCAATGGAACCAAAACTAATAATGAGGCTAATAACACAGGAACCACTATTCAGGCTGCTATTTATAGAGTAAAAACGGATGACGAGGGAAACATCCTTTATAAAGAAACAGAAGTTGGCGAGAAAACAAGCTCTGAAAGTGATGATGAAGAAGAAACGAAAGAGTTTCTTCAAATTGAAAGAGTTGTTGGCTCGCTAGTTGGATTTGATGAGGGGTCTATTTATATTTTTGGCGACTATCTTTATTATGCTACGCCTTGCAAAGATAAAAATAAAGATGGCACTATGTTAACAGGTAAAACTGAGTTTAGGAGATATGACCTTGCGAACAAAAATGACCAGCTTATTTACACCACTCAGGCAAGTGACGATACTATCACTTATTCATACTATAAGCAAGGTGAAACTTTAAACCTAGTTGTTTACGAGCAAACAAGCGCTATTTTAACCTCATTGAAGCTTGACAGTGAGGTTACTCAGAACTTCAAAAAAACTGATGTTAGGTCGGCCGTGATGTCTGAGAATTTTGGGGAAAGTGTTTCTGGAACTATCACAGACAACTATATTTATTACACTCTTAACTATGATGAAAACAGCACGATTTTAAGAGGGGTGCGCGTTTATAGAGTTCTGCCAGACGGAACTGGCGAAAAGAAAATTAGTGAAGGCAGTTCTGTAACGCTTATAGCTATAAGGGCAGGGCATTTGATTTACTCTAAAGATTCTAGAGTTTACAGTGAGATTATAACCGAAAGCACAGAGCAAATTCTATTCACAGCTCAAAATGTTGTTTGCTACACAAGCTATGAAAATATCATTTTCTTAGAAGATGGTGGCAAGGTTTCCGCACTTGTTTATGACAATACTAAAGACGGTACAACGCTAAGGCTAATTAGTTGGAACAATGGTATTTTACCCGACGAAAACATTTATGATTTCGACCCAGACACCGAGATATCTTTTATAGGGGTGGATGGAGATTATGTTGTATATTTAAATTCAAACTTGGTTTATAAGATAAAGTATCAAAATGTTGCCGAGGGAGAGGAAAATTATCCAATTAAACTTTCAACAACAACTATAAACGAAGCTTCTGAACTTATGGCACCAGAGATTGTTAATGGTTATATTTATGGGTTTAATACAGATTCTAGCGCTAAAGTAACTTATCTTTACAGAATAAATATTCAAACTCCAAAAGAAATTGGAGAAACTGAAGAAGATGGTACAGATAAAGAAGTAGGGGCTGCTGAATTTATAGGTGTTAAAGAGTAGTAGTTCTAATTAAAGAAAGACGCATCAAATGCGTCTTTTTTATTGGTAAAACCATAATTTTAAGCTTATTGGTCTATTAAAATATCGTAGATAGAGGCATATACCTGGCTGGCTCGCTCCTCCCATTTATTATAGATAACTTTTGCTATCCCACGATTCGCAACATTTAGCTTTAGTTCAAGTTTTGTTCCAAGAGGCTCTACAATTCGCATCAGTACTGTATAGGAACCATCAGCGTTTTTATAATAGTCACTAAAATATTCTTGTTTGCGTCTAAAGGTTTGGCGATTATCTTTTATGAAAACATTTATTTCATCACGTATACTTGCAGGAATTTTCATGAAAAAATAAGACAAGCAAGACCTGCCATCGGTGGTTATAGTATAGTACTGCTCGCCAGAGTTATTAGTAGAAACAACAATAAAACCATTTTCCACAAGGTCTAAAAGCACCTCTTTACAGGTTAAATAACTGATCCATGCATTTCTATTACAACACATGTCTGTTATTGTAGCTTCTGTTAGGGGCATTTCCATTTTGTCAAATACATAGAGCAAAACAAGTTTGCTTACTGTTGTGTTGCTAGATATATCCACTTTTTCGCCTTTCCCTATATTTTTTCTCATTATATCACGCACTTGGAAAAAAATAAATACTTTAATTACAAAATTTGTATATTTATACATAATTGTGCAGATAAATATTCGCAAAATCATTTGTACTAATTAAGAGGGTTGTGTTAAAATATTATCATAAAATCTACACCTTGGGAATGAATAATGACAGAAGAGAAAGTTTTAGAAGAAATAAAACCTTTTTTAGATGCTTGCGATAAGATGACAGCGTCTAAATTCATAATGATAGATAAAAGAATTAGTGATGTATTAAAGTCGATAGCAAAAACGGCTTTGGTTTTTGAAGTTGTTAAAGAATGCATGGTTAATTTTAATTTCGCAAGAGAGTGGAAAATTGCAACTTCTAAGGCGGGATGTTTACTTCCTCCAGAAGAAACGCACAAGTTTATTGCGTTTGTGTTTTCTTTGCTTAATTGCATTGATGACAAGAAAATAAGCGCTTCAGATTTGCTTAGTAAATACTATTCAAAAATAGAGAGTGGGGCAGGGCCTTATAGCGAGTTTTGTGATAGTTTAATTGTTCGTTTTAAGGATGCTGTTAGGAATAAAATTTTAAATAAAAGTGATATTGTTTTACCAAAAGAAAAGCAGAAAATCGTTGTTGATATAGATAGAGAAGTAGTTTCTAGGCTTATCTTTTTGGCTAAAGACCTTAAAGACTATGTTCAAGGCTTGAAAAAGATTAAAAAGGGTTCGGTTACTAAAGGCGAGCTTATAGAAATTATTAACGGACTAATTTGTTCGCTTAAAAATGGCGACACTAAGTATGTTAAGGCGTTTGCAACAGCAATAAAAGCTGGACACGGTAAGGAAAAGGAAATTGAGAGAAGGCTCGTTGAAATTTTAGACCTAGTGAATAAGACTTTTATTGATGCTTAAAATAAAGTAAAAGGGGCAAATTATGATAGGTGATGTTGAACGCATTAAAGAAATAGAGCGCCAAATGCAGGATATTGAAGAAGCTTATGGCAAGGAATGTGCCGACCTTTATAAGCAAAAAGGTTTTGATATTTATGCCCCAAAGTGGGTAAATAAAATTGAAAAACTTGCAAAGAAGTATGCAGAGCTATTGTCGCCATTAAAAATCGAGCACGATGAGATTAGAGAAAGGCTAAATATAGAGGAAGAAGAGAGAAGAAAGAAACAATATAAAGATGCCGAGTAGAAAATTTAAAAAAGAGTCAAAAAAGTATTGCAAGAGTTCAAAATTCATGATATAATCCCTGCGTGTGAGAAACTAGACCAAGCGGTTTAGTGAAGTATGTGCCATCATAGTCTAGCGGTTAGGACACCAGCCTCTCACGCTGGGGACCGGAGTTCGATTCTCCGTGGTGGTACCATAATAAAATAGGGTTCGATAGAACCCTATTTTTTTAGTGTGGCAAATTTCTACTTCACGAGCCAAGAGGTAAAATTTTGGGGAGGATTTATAAATAAAACTAAATAAAATTTGCGGGAAGAATAAAGCGAAGGGCGAGTATTCTGCGTGAAAAGAAAAATAAGAGTGGTTCGAGAGAACCTTATTTTTTTAGTGTAAAGTAAATATTAAAACTTCACGAGTCAAGAGATAATATATTGGGCGAGGCAATAAGTAAAACTAAAGAAATTTGAGGAAAAGAAAAGTATCCGCCACAGTCTAATAAGCAGGGTTTAAAAATTGTTTTTACTTTTCTTTTAATCTCCTTGTCGTTTTTTGCTGTAAATTGTTATAATATGTTAAGTATGTATGAGAAGCGAGGCTTAAAGAAAATTTTTAATTATAGACCCATGGTTTCTATGTGTCTTTTCTTTATGGCTGGCATTATCTTCGTTGTTGGTATTTACTCTAAAACAACATATAGAATTATTTTGTCTTGCATTGTGGCAATCGCGTTTGTTACAACCGTAATTATAAAATTGATTTTGGCAAAAGAACATAAAGTGTTTAAAGTGTTGTCTATAATTTTAGCGTTTGCCATAGCCTCTGGCGTTTCTGTTTTAGCAATTGAAATAGAAAATGGTAAAAATAACTATAGTGGTGAGTATTTTATTGAGGGTAGAATTTGCGAAAGAACTTACGAGAGTTCTGGTGGCTACACAGTTGTTACAATTGATAGCGTTAATATAACGAGCCTTGAAACTCTTTCAAAAACTTCTATAGATGGCAAACTTAGGTTTTATCTAGAAGAGGCGGATGGAAGAGCATATCAATTTGTTCTTGGCGAAAAAGTTAACGCAAGCATGCAAATAACAAAGGCAAGCATGTTTATTGATGGCGAGCCAAATTTCTATATGTATAATAAAGATGTTAAACTACTGGGGTTTGGCAGTGAGGAAAGTATTGTTAGCACAAATGAAATAGATGCAACAATTTTTGATAAATTTAAAACAAAAGTAAAAACTATTTTAGACACGCACATGTCTAGCGAGTATAGCGAACTTGGCTACACGATGTTGTTTGGTGACAAGGCGGGGCTTCCTGATGAAATAACGGATAGTTATTCTGCAAGTGGAATAAGTCACTTGCTGGCTGTTAGTGGACTTCATGTTGGATTTGTTGTTACACTTTTATGCGCGTTTTTGAATTTTTTGAAAGCAAGCAATAAATTAAAGTTCGTTATTATAACGGCGGTAGTGTTTGTTTATGCACTACTTTGCGAATTTACGGTTTCTGTTACAAGAGCTCTTATTATGACTATTGTGATGTTATATTCAAAACTTAGATTTAAAGAATATGACGGGTTAAACTCACTTGCATTTGCAGGACTGCTGATTTTACTTTTTAAACCTTTTGAGCTATATAATGTTGGCTTTCAAATGAGTTTTGGCTCGGTTTGTTCAATAATACTTCTATCACCAATTTTAACAGAAACTTTTTCAAAATTTCTTCACAAGAAATTCGCTGGTTCTTTGTCTGTGTCGCTATCGGCGCAGGTTGGTATTACTTCGCCGCTAATGCTGTCGTTCTCTAAAATGTCGATATACTCGGTAGTTACCAATATTATTGTTATACCTATAGCAAGCTTGGCTTTTATGTTTTTGTTTGCCTCTGTAATAATATCTTTGTTTGTGCCAGCACTTGGCGTGTTTACCTATATGTTTGAATTTTTAATGAGAATTGTAACAGGCATAAGCAGTTTAACTGGCTCGATAAATTTTGCAAGCGTGAACCCTGTTATACTTTATTTGTTTAGTTTCTCTGTTATAGCTTTAGGTTTAATTTTGAGTGATTATATATTTATGAAGAAAAGAGCAAGGATTATTTCTGGTTTGGCAACGGCTACAACTTGTTTGATTTTGTTTGTGTGTCTTTTTATTTAATTTTATAACACTTTACAACGCTTAAAGGTTTTGATAAAATATACTAGAGGGCTATAATGAAATTCATCGAACTAAAAAAAGATTTGCAAAAAAATATAAGACCTGCCTACTTGATAACTGGTAATGATAGATTTTTATGTTTTAGCGCACTTGAGCAGATAAAAAATGCTTTGGCTATTAACTATAAAGACTTAAATGAAGTGATTATGCAGGGCGACAGTGTTTCTAAAGAAGATATAGCAAGAAGTGCAAGCGTTTTCCCTTTTTTAGATAAATATAGGCTTGTTCAAGTTAACGATTATAAGGGCAAAGGAAAAGCCAAGTCGGGGGAGGATGAGCTTTTAAAATATCTTAATAACCCTATGCAGGAAAGCGTTATTGTTTTCTTTTCTCTTGACGAACCAGAGGCTTTAAAGCCATATTTAAGCCTTATTTGCATGGTAGACTGCGATAAACTTGATACAGATTTAATAAAAACCGTGCTAACAAGTAAACTTTCAAAAAAGCAGGTGAAAATTCAAAGCAAAGCACTTGATAAATTGATACTTTTTTGCAATAATGATATGGCACGAATTTCTAGTGAACTTGATAAGCTTATTAGTTTTGCGGGTGATAGAGAAATTGTTGAAGAAGATGTTTTGTCGCTTGTAGTTGAAGATAAAGAGTATCAGGTCTTCGAGCTTGCAGAATTTATTGCAAGGGGCGAGAAGGTTAAAGCTTTAGATTTGTTATACACTTTATCTAATGCGGGAAGGTCGGGCTTTTCAATTCTCACTCCACTTTATAATAATTATAGACGAGCGCTTTTTGTTGCAATAAATAAAGACAAAACTGAAGAAGAAATAGCAACTTTGCTTTCGGTTAAACCTTATGCAATTAAAATGATGCGTAATCAAGTTAAAGTTTTTACGCCTAAAAAGCTAAAGCAAATTGTAGACATGCTTTATGAGGCAGATAGAAACATAAAAATGGGAAAAATTAAAGAAGATGTGGCTATAAAAACCGCAACTTTAAATATACTAAAGATAAGAGGGTAAAATGCAAAGTAGTAATGTAGACGTTAATTCTAATATAAACTCGGGTGTAAACACCGCTTTCCTTGTTAAAAAACGAGGGTTTTTTAGTAGAATATTGCCTGTGCTTGTTCTGCTTTCTTTTGTGTGGCTTGAACTTTATCCAACACTAACTGGTGTAAACAGCATATCTATAAACCTTGGTTCTTTTGGCAGTTTGCCAGTTTATCTTGCAATAAATGTGATTTTCTATGGGCTGTTGTCTTACTTAATTTTTGAGTTTTTGTTTTATGTTTATAGGTTCTGTATTGGTTTTTCAATATACTCGTTTATGATACCAAAAGATGTTTTGATTGATAAGTTTAGAACATGGTATTTAATTAGAAACATAATTTTAGGGCTTATATTTAATTTAAGATTTTTCTTTCCATATATAAACACATACCTGTGTATTTTTGAGCTATTGTTTAACTTTTTGTTTGTTTTAGGGCTTTACTTTGACTTATCTAAAAACTATGTTGAGCCACTTGTTGGGCAGTTTGTTTTTAAAACACTATCTGTTCCTGTGATTATATACGAGGTGTATGAAGTTATTGTTTTGATGGCGGGTGTACTATGAGAAAAAAATTTAAATTTGTTTTATTTGCATGTTTGAGTTTTGTGGTTTTGTGTTTTTCGCCGCTACTTTTCAGCGATAGAGCAGGCGCAAAGGCTAGTGCAAGTGCGTTTGGCGAAAATTTAACTAATGAGCAGATTCAAACTAGCATTCTAGAGGAGCTTGAAAATTTTATAGAGTATGGAGTGAGCGCGGAGTATAAGGAAAGAGCTTCAAGAGTTCCAGGTAGCAAGGCAGAGTATAATAGCGCTATGTATATTCACAGCGAACTTAAAGCTTTAACAAACTTTTTGCCAGTTGATAATGCATCAACCACAGATGGAATTGAAAGGTTTGAGTTTACAAGTGATTATGATGGGATGACTTACACATCGCAAAATATTATCTTTAAAAGAACGAGCGTTGTAAATAGCGGTAAAAAGATAATTATCGGTGCGCATTACGATACAAGTTATGTGTATAATCAAAACACCTATAATTCTGGAATTGGTCTTGTTCAAGATGGCGTGAGTGATAATGCAGGCTCGGTTGCACTTTTGCTTGCCTTAGTTAAAAGCCTTGACGGCGAAGATGTTGACCTTGGGTTTGATATTGAAGTGGTATTTTTTGGAGCAAGTACAAATGGCTACGACGGTTCTAAATACTATACTAGAGGTTTAAGCGATGCGGATGCTAAAAATACGCTTTTATATATAAATTTAGATAAGATTGCTGTTGGTAAATATAACTACATGTATGTTAACGAAAGCGTTACAAGCCAGCAAGAATATATGTTTAATCTACTTGGCGATTCTTTTGGCTTTAAAGAGCTAAAAAACATCAATTGTTTAGACTTTAACACCTCTAGCGCAAATGGGCTTTCTTACACGCATATTGGGCTTGAAAGCGACCATGCTATGTTTATGGCTAGAAATATAAATGTTGTAAACTTTTTTAGCGGTGATTATGAAAATGCTTTAACTTATGGCTATAGCGAATACTTGGGCAAAAACAATATCACTTTCTCTGAAAACGATTCTTATAGCTATTTGCTTGAGAATGTGCCAGAGTTTACGGGAAATCTTGTAAATGTTTATAAAGCCATAAGTACGCTTATTTCTGATAATAATTTTATAAGCGAGATGGAAAAGGATAATGGACTTAGCGAGTGGTATGCTTTTTGGACTAATGATAAACTTGCTGTGTTTATTACTGCTGTTTTGCTAATAGTGTTTATGTTTGTATATTATCTTTTGTATCATCATTTGCTGGCTAAAAGTAAAAAGAAGATAAGCGAAGGCGAAATAGAAAAAATTGTGTTAAAAATCACTACCAATTTGGGGGAAGATGACTCGGCATTAACTGAAATAATAGACCAAAAAGTGAAAAGCGACACAAATAAAGATGAGGGCAAAAACAAGGAACAAGATGAATAAAAAGGGGCAAAAAAAAATGCCTCTTTTTTTTTGAGCTATTGTCACGAAACAAAAACTGCACACATAAATTATAATTATGAATAATGGTTATATTTTGTTTTACGATAGTGGAATTGGCGGGCTTTCAACACTTAGTAAAACCATAAAAGTTTTGCCAAAAGAGAGGTTTTTATATTTTGCAGATAACAAAAACTGCCCCTATGGTAATGAATCAAGCGAAGAAATTGAAAAACTTGTTCAAGAAAATTTAAGTTATTTACTTAAATGTTATAATATTAAAATGGTTGTATTTGCTTGCAACACAATAACAGCATGCTGTGTTAATCATTTAAGAGATAAGTATAACTTAGAAATTGTTGGAACCGAGCCTGCTATTTTGCCCGCACTAAGAAATAGTGAAAGCAAAGAGATTCTTTGCATATTAACAAACGCCACAAGCAAACAAGAAAAGTATAAAAAACTTGTTGATGGGGCTGATGGGGTTATTCATAGTTTGGCGTTTGACAATTTGGCTGGCGACATAGAAAGCCACATACTAGAAAAAGAAAAAATAGATTTAAACAAATATGTAGTTAAGATAAAGAATGTTTTAAGGCGTTATCCTAAAATAGACGGGCTAGTGCTTGGGTGCACGCATTATTGCTTAGTATCTCGATTCTTTAAAACCTCGCTTAATATTAGTGTTTACGATGGAAATTTAGGGGTGGCTAGGCGAGCAGAAACGCTTTTAATAAGAAATAATAAACTATCTAATATTGATTTTAAGGGTAGAGTAACATTCATTTTAACTAAAAACTGTCTCTTATACACATCTGACGCTGCCGACGATCTTACGCGTGTAGAT
>USTP01000031.1 GCA_900557695.1 uncultured Thermoanaerobacterales bacterium
CGTCAGATGTGTATAAGAGACAGCTCTAGCATAAATTCTTTTAAAAGATTAAAATTGTCGGTAGACTTTTCATATCTTTTGAAAACAATTTTAGGGTCTTTAGAAAAGTCTAGCGTGCACTTTGCCCTAAATTTGTATATTAAATCTCCTATTTTTTCACTGCCAATAATCTGGTCTTTACTACTAAACACAATCTCCAGACTAGACGCAGAGGAAACAACCTCTTTTGCGTGAAGTTTTTTAGCTTTTGCTTTTATAAACGCTATATCAACAAGATTTTTAACCATGTTTGGAGCCTTACCATAGCTTGTTTCAAGCTCAGCCAAAATTTTGTTCTTATCTTCAAGCGACTTAATGCCAGCGATGCTCTTGTATGCAATCATCCTGTCTTCACTTCTTGTGATATAGGTATCTGGTATAAAGGCATCTATTTTAATCTTAACCAAAACATCATTCTCTTCATCCACCTTTTCGCCTTTAAGCTCGTTAACAGCCTCACTTAAAAGCTTTGAATAAAGTTCATAACCAACCTTTTCCATATGCCCATGTTGTTCTGCACCAAGCACGTTCCCACTGCCTCTTATCTCAAGGTCACGCATAGCAAGCTTAAACCCACTTCCAAACTCAGTAAACTCAGAAATTGCGTCAAGCCTTTTATAAGCCTCCTCGGTTAGAATCTTATCTCTATCATAAGTAAGGTAAGCATAAGCCATTTTATTGCCTCTACCAACCCTGCCCCTAAGCTGATAAAGTTGACTTAAACCAAACTTGTCGCTATCACAAACAATTAAAGTGTTGGCATTTTCAATATCAATACCATTTTCAATTATCGTAGTGCAAACAAGCACATCTGCCTCACCATGATAGAACTTATATATAACATCTTCTAGTTCTTTGCCACTCATTTGCCCGTGCCCAACTAGTATTCTAGCTTCTGGCACAATTCTCTTAACTTTTTCTGCAAAACTATATATTTTTGCAACGCTATTATATAGCAAATAAACCTGCCCGTTTCTAGCAAGCTCTTTAGTTATTGCATCTTTAATGAGTTGGTCTGTTAGCTCTGTAACAAAGGTTGCAATGGGCAACCTGTCACTAGGAGGGGTTGAAATAATTGAAACATCCCTAATTCCAGATAAAGACATATGCAAAGTTCTTGGAATTGGCGTTGCGCTTAAAGTTAAAACATCTACATTTGGATGATTTAATTTAATTTTTTCTTTGTCTTCCACACCAAACTTTTGCTCTTCATCCAAAATTATTAACCCAAGGTCTTTAAATTCAACATCTTTAGAAAGCAGTCTGTGGGTTCCGCAAATAAGGTCTATTTTGCCACTTTTTAAATCTGACAAAATTTCCTTTGTTTGCTTTGGCGTTTTAAATCTGTTTAAAACATTAACCTTAACCCCAAAATTATCCATTCTTGCTCTTGCAGTGTTGTAGTGCTGCTCAGAAAGAATGGTGGTTGGTGCCATAAATGCCACTTGTTTGCCCTCTACAATAACTTTAAATGCAGCCCTTAAGGCAACTTCAGTTTTTCCAAAGCCCACATCCCCGCAAAGAAGCCTATCCATAACCTTGCCCTCTTGCATATCTTTTTTTATCTCACTTATGCTAAGAAGTTGGTCTTCTGTTTCTGTGTAGGGAAAACTATTTTCAAACTCCACTTGAAGTTCACTATCTTCGCTGTAAACATACCCCTTTTTACTTTCCCTTTCGGCATAAAGAGTTAGCAAATCAAACGCAAGCTTTTTTACAGACGCCTTAACCTTGGCTTTAACCTTGCTAAACTCTTCCCCACCAATTTTACTAAGCCTTTTTGGCGCCTCTGCTCCAGAAAACTTATCTAGCATATCCATTTGGTCGATTGGAACATAAAGCCTATCATCGTCACGATAACGAACTACCACATAATCTTTTGTTCCAAAGTTGCCAGAAAGCTTGGTAACCCCCTCACAAATTCCAATACCATGAAAACTATGAACAACATAGTCCCCAACTTTTGGAACAGAAAAAACATTTGCTCTTTGAACACGGATTTTATTTTCTTTTGGTTTTCTTGGCAAAAAGTCGTAGGTTCCTAAAACATTTATCTTTTGTTTTGGCAGAATAAAGCCTGAGGCAAATTCAAGTGGAATAATGCAGTCGTTAGAAACTGAAAGGCTATCTGGAGTTAAAATATCATACTCTACTCCATAATCTAAAAGACTTTGTTTTATAAAACTTGCATCCTCGCTGTTTCTTGCAAAAAGAATATTTCTGTAGCCCTCAAAATCTTTCATTTTTAGGTCTTTGGCTAAATCTTTTAAACTATGAGTGTATCTTTGAACAGGGCTAGAATTAACATTTAAAACAACCTTTGGGTCAAAGAACCTATTTGTGTTTGTTAACCTTTGAAAAACAATGCAGTTGCCCTCTTTAAAAGTTTTTACAATTTGATTAAACCCAACAAAATTGTTTTTACTAGTTAAAAGCGAACCAGACTTCTCAAGGCCTTTTATTCTTTCATTTAGTTCTTTTTCGTAGTTTAGACCAAAATCATAAACCATTTTGCATTCATCTATAACTGCAAAAAAATTATCAAAATAATCAAATATTGTGCATTTATTTTGAATAATTGGCATTATATAATCTAGGCTATATCCTCCACTTTTGGCTTCTACTTTGTTTATTAGTTCATCTAAAACATTTTGATAATCTTGCCTAGAGTTTTCATTATCAAACTCTCTATCTTTGCATTTTTCAAGATAAATTATTAAATTTTGGGCTTCTTTTTCATCAAAAAACGCATTTTTACACGGATAAATAATAATTTCATCTACATTTTTACCCTTTTTCATTGAACTTCCGTCAAGTTCTGCAATGCTTTCTATATCACAATCGAAAAAATCTAACCTGTATGCTATGCTAGCACCTATTGGGTAGATGTCTAAAACATCTCCGCGAAGCGAAAAAGTGCCCATCTCTGAAACAAGGTCTTCTCTTTTGTATCCAGCACTTATTAGTTTTTGCGAAAGTTTTAAAGGTTCTATTCTATCCCCCTTTTTTATTTTAACTGTGTTTTTTATTACTTCAGCTTTACTTGGGTAATAAGAAAAACAAGCCTGAAGAGGCAAAACCACAACATCAATTTCTCCCATAGCAAGCCTTGCTATTTTAACAGAATTTTCAATTTCTGTTTCAATATTTTTGGCTCGGCTATAAATTAAACTATCTGCCACGGGTTTTATAAGGCATGCTCTATCTTTATAAATATTGTAAAACATTTCAAAACATTTTGACGCCACTTGATAGTCGCTTGTAATGTATAAAATTTTACTTTTAAGCCCTGCCGACAAAATAATTTTTAACGGCTGAGTAACACCAAAAACAGAGGCAGTTTTTTCTGCCCCCACCCTCTTATAAAATGATGCAAATTCTGCATCTACATTTTCAATATCAAAATAGTTTTGCATAGCCAATTTAATTTACTTTTTGCATAATGGCAGAGAAACTTTCACTGTTTACAAACATTAAGCAAGCTTCTAGCCCCTTTTGTAGCCCCTCATCAAGTTCTTTGCTCTCTCTTGCATTAGAAACAACAAAATCTCTTAAGCTCTCATTTGCATTTGGTTTACCAACGCCTATTCTAAGCCTTGGGAAATCTTCTGTTTGAAGTTCACGAACAACACTTCTTAGCCCATTATGCGTTCCTGCGCTTCCTCTTTCTCTAACACGAACTTTGCCAACAGGCAAGTCTATGTCATCACTTATTATAAGCAGATCTTTTTTTATGTCAATATCAAATTTTTTAACAAGGCTTTTAACAGCAATTCCACTGTTATTCATATATGTTGTAGGTAAAGCAATAATAATTTTTTCTCCTTTAACATTAGCTTCCCCAACTGTGCTATTGCACATAGATTTTTTTATACTAGCTCCAATTTCTTTAGCTAGCCTACTTGCAACCACAAAACCCATATTATGGTTGGTTTTTTCAAACTCTTTACCTATATTTCCAAGCCCAACTACAAGCCTCATAAATTCTCTCCCGCTTTAGTCTTTTTAGTTTCGCCTATTTTAACCTTTTCATTCTCTTTTATCTTAACTCCAGGAAGCAAAGTTACCATGTCTTCAAGATTTCCGCCTCTAGAGATGTTAACAGGCTTTTCCTTAGTGCCTATTATTTTACAATTATCTCCAATGCAAACATTTTCATCACAGTTTAAATAGTTGATAATAGTTCCCTTGCCAACCATACTGTGGCTACCAATAATGGCGTTTGAAAGAATTGCATCTTCATAAACCTCGGCACCCTCTTTAATGGCTGTTTGAGAGAAAAGTTTTGCCCCCATTTTAACTTTAGCATTCTCCATAACAACCCCGCCATCTACATATGCACCGCAAATCTGTGCGCCAGACAAAATCTTTGCATTTCTTAGAACACTTTTGCACCCAATTACAGCATCTTCGCCAATATCTGTATCCCCAATAAGGCTAACAAATGGTTCTATAACAGCCCCGCTACCTATAGAAACATTTGCCTCAATATAGGTAGTGTCTGGCGACTTGAAGTAAACGCCATTTTGCATATGATAGCTTATTATTCTGTTTTTTAAAGTTTCGCTTATAATGTAAAGCTGCTTATATGTTACCGCCATCATAAAGTCTTCTTCTTCAAAATAGTAGGTAGAAGGCGCATAAATTTCATCAACTCTTTTAATATACTCGGTCTTAAACACATAGCCTCTTGTTAATTTGCAAACGTTAAGTCCCTTAGTTTTTGCAAAATCAAGGATATTTAAAATATTAGATTTGGTAACAAGCGGAGTATCAGAAAATAGAACCAAGGTATACTCGGTGTCTTTCAAATAAGGTTTAATTAACGCTAGCAAATTATCATTTTTTTCATCAAACTTTATGCACGCTGGCACGCTTGGGCAAGCTCTAACTACATACTGAAACATTTCAAGCCCCAAAAGGTCTAAGTTATAGCTACCACCTTTAACATGCATTAAAGGAGAATCAGTTAGCATAACAAAACATGAAACACTTATGTCTTCCTCTGTTCTTTTAATCTTTTGAGGTTTTGAACAAGGCTTGCCATCGGTTATAATTTTTAAATCAAAAAATTCTGAAGCAACTTCTTCAGTTTGAGGTTTTGTTTCCACAACATTAAAATTCTTTTCCATAAACTTAATTTTAATTAGAAATTATGGCTTTGTCAATTTTAATTTATACCTTTATTGTTTTTGCGTTTACAAGAAAAATATTCCTTTATAAGGCAAGAGCACTCGTTTTCCAAAATTCCACCCTGCAAATCACACTTATGATTAAGCTCTGCCCTTTCAATAAGTTCCTCACTTTTAATGGCGTTTTCTTTATTAGTGCTTGCCCCAAAGTAAACCGCGTCAATTCGTGCATTTAAACATGCCCCCAAACACATTAGGCATGGTTCAAGGGTTATATAAATTTGCGAGCCTGTTAATCTAAAGTCATTAACCTTTTTGCACGCTTTTTTTATGCATAGAATTTCGGCATGATTAGTAGCATCTTTTGTTTGTTCGCGTTTATTATGAGCCCTTGCTAGAATTTTTCCATCTTTAACAATAACTGCCCCCACGGGCACTTCGTCTTCTCTATAGGCTTTCCTTGCTTCCTTTAGCGCCTCTTTCATAAATTTTTCTTCTTTCGAATTTTTCATATTCCCTATTTATCCTACCTAAAAGTTTAATAACACACTTGTTCCTTTTATATATCTTATCTAGAAAACAATCTTCTATTGGATGTTTCAAACTATCTTTCCCAACCTCTATAGTAACAGAGGGTATTTTATGTCTAAAAACGCACCAGTCCTTATAGCCACCGCTACTGCATCGCTCTGTGTTTTTTACTTTATACCTAAGAGCCCTAGAAAGCAATTTTGCAATTTTTTCATCTCGCTTGAGGTTTTCCTTTTCGTTATAAAACCTATAATATAATTCTTGCCCCTTAGCATGGTAACTTATTGTAAAAAATGGCTTAACCTTATTTGTTAAAAGAGCTAACGATTGCACTTCTGGTTCGCACATAGGGCTTTCACCTATAAACCCATTTGAAGATGGCTCTATTTTATTTTCAACCCCACTTCCCCATTTTGCATCAAAGTTTGTGTTAAGGTCTACCCCATTTGCATTGGCTTTAAAAAGAGAAAAATCTTTCCCTTTATTTATCTTAACTAAAAATTTTCTTCTTTTCCTGTCTTTAACGCTCTTTAAACCATTACAACAAAGTTCTACTCCATCAGGGTTAACCATAGGCACATATATAATGTTTGGAAAATTTTGAGCTTTATATTTATTAAAATTAGCACTTGTGTGTTCAATAAATTTGCACAAAAGCAAGGCCGTTATATGCTCTCTTGCATGAATTGCCCCTTGAATTATAACAGTTTTATCACTTCCAAAATCAAACTCTACTGCATAAATAAACCTATTTAAAACTGAACTGCCTAAAACAAATGTAGTTGCATGCTCTATTTTCTTTTCTAAAAATTTTTCAAGCTTAAAAAAATCCATATTTGCCTCATAACACTTTTAATTTATGTTATGAAACAAGCTTATAGTTGGTTACATTAAAAACCCCTGAACAAGTGTTAGCACCCAGTTAATTACTAGATAAAGGCCACTTATAACATATAAAACTATAGTATAGGTGTTTATTTTTTTCTTTTTTTCTAGATTATTCATACTTCTAGTTAAAGAGGTAGGCTCTTCGCTATCTAACCCCTCGCCCTTTAGCGATTGAATATCGTTTTCTGATAGCTCAGCCTTGTCTAAAACAGCCAACTTTTTTTCTAGCTGCTTTTTATCTCTTTTCTCTTTAAGGTTCTTTAACCCCTTAATGCATAGCCATATTAGAACTCCGCCAATAGCCGCAGAAATAAGTGCAAACGCAAGCGACATTATTATGCTAACCCATGAAACAGGCTCAGTTGCAACAACTTCTCCGCTTGTTTGCACAAATGAACTAATAAATAGCATAGTAACCGCTACAAAGTTGTTTACAAAATGAATAATAACTGGCACCCACAAACTGTTTGAGTAAATAAAAGCATATCCTAAAACTATTCCCAAAATAAACTGATGAACAGTTTGGTCGGGGCCTCCATGCATCAACATAAATATTAGTGCACTAAGCATAACTGCCTTTGTGGTTCCCCTCTCTTTTAGCCCACTACATATAACCCCACGAAACAACAACTCTTCAAAAAATGCTGGGCAAATGCAAATTAAAAACACATAAATTAAATATACTAAAAAGTTTGGAATAGCAATATCGCTAACAACTTGGCTATAGCCCATTTTTTCAAGCACGGCAACAAAAACATTTGTTAGCCCCGTGAAAGAAAACAAACAAACAAGAGATATAGCAATTGCAAGCAAAGCGCTCAAAAAATCTATCTTCTTGTTCATTTTTGTAGCTTCCACAAGTTTCACATTTCTAGATGAGGAAACAGTTATTGCAGCTAGAGCAAACAAGCCCTCAACTAAAAACGACAGTAGAAGAGCAACAAATAAATTTCCTTTAAATGATGTGGGAAGCACATAATAGATAAGTTCAAAAACCAATTGAAAAACAATAAAACTAATGCAAGCAAGGCTTGTATCAAAGGTGTCAAACTCTTTTCTTTTCAATTTCTTTTCCACATTCGTGGTTTTATTGGTTTCGCTCATCATTCTCTCCAAAATAGAAATTATTTCCAGGTCGATCGGCCCTTGAATACCTTAAATACACATCCTTTTCTAGTTTAAAACCATTTTTTTCAAGCACTTTTGCACTAGTTAAGTAGGCAAGTTCAAGGGTGTTTGAATTTTCAGATATGTGCGACAAAACAAAGTATTTTGTTCCTCTTTTTGCAAGCTCTAAAATAACAGCCGCCGCCTGGTCGTTAGATAAATGCCCATGCTCGCTCATTATTCTTTTTTTCACAATATATGGGTATTTGCACCCTCCTAGCATCTTCCTGTCGTGGTTCGACTCAATATAAACTAGCGATGCCCCAAACATCGTTTCAAGGGCAAGTGGTGGCATATATCCAAGGTCGGTGGCAAACGCAACCCTTTTGTTTTTATATTCAAACACAAAGCCAAGGCAAAACACGCTATCGTGCGGAAGTGAAAAAGGTATAACACGCAAAGAGTGGATATTAAAAGGATATATGCTAATAAAAGAAAGCTTATCTTTCACTTTTGATAGGTTTTTCTCTACAACCTTATATACCTCTTCATGAATGTATCCCCTAGCCCTATATTTTTTTAAAAAGCCATAAAAACCTTTAATATGGTCGGTATGCTCATGAGATATAATAATTGCATCTATATTTTCTGGTTTTTCACCTATCAAAGCAAGCCGTTTTTCTATCTCTATAAGTGAAAGCCCAGCATCTAAAAGCACTTTAGTATCGCCCGCCTCAATAAATGAACAGTTACCTTTGCTTCCCGAGGCTAAATTTATCACACGCATAATTATTTCCTTCTTTAGAATAATACCACAACGCTCCATAGTTTGCAATCGTTTGTGCCTAGTTAACCGCTCCCACAATGGTTTTTCCTGAAAGCCAACTATCGAGTAGCCCCTCAATGTCTTTCCCTGCATATTTTCTCATAGAAACTATGAAATCATCGGTTGTGGCAATTTTAAACTTGTATTTATTATAGTAATATTTAAAGCCCTTTATAAGTTTTTCTTTTCCTATAACCTGCCTTAAGTTATCTAGCATTAGCACCCCCCTAATATAAATCATATATGAATACTCATACTCGCTTGCATATTCATTAACGCTTAAAAGCATACTAGTGTTCATTTTCCCATTAACTGTTGAAATAATATCTGCATATAAGGTGTATCCAGCAAACGCTTCACTAACAAGCTCCTCATAACTCACGCCAAATTCGCTATACTTTTCAAAAAACAAGATGCTAGAATATTCTGCAAGGCTTTCATCGAGCCATGCCTCATCAATTTCATTGTTTCCAACAACGCCATACCACCACTGATGTGCTATTTCATGAACAATAACTTTTGCTATATCAAAGTTGTCTGTAATGCTATCCGAGATTATAACCATGCTTGGATATTCCATTCCTCCATGCACAAATGGTGCTTTAACAACATCTAGTTTTGCATAAGGGTATTTACCAAAAGTGTCTGAAAAAAACTTAACTGCCTTAACTGCAACATCTAGCGCATAGTCAACATTATCATCCGTGCTATAGCCCACATAAGAGATGGTTATATCATCAACCTTTTTATTTGTTGTTTTTGCCTCGCCTGTTAGTGCTAAAGCAAAATCACGAACAGATATAGCACTTAACAAATCTGTTCTTGTGCCATCACTGTTTTCAACTCTTTTCTCTAGCGTTCCACTTGATGAAAGATTGTAAGAGTTTGGATAAGTGAATTTAACTTCGTAGTTGGCAATGCTAGAGTAAAAAGGGTCCCCAGTGCTATAGTATGGAGTTAAGTTATACTCGCCTCCTTCATATTCAGCAAGTATTAAAAACCAGTTCCCAAGATTTATGCTGTTGTCATAATATCCAAGCCTATGAGTTGATTGTGCCATTTTTAAAGTAAAGTTTATCTCAATAGTTGTAGTGTCACCAGGTTCTAGCTTTTTACTAAGCTCAACCTCTAGAGCGTTGTCGTCTACTCCAACAATATTGTATGGTGCCGCTTCTCCGTTTTCCTTAACACTACTAATAGAAACATCTCCATAATTTACCCCACTAGGAAAGCACTTACCCTCATTCAAAGAAGTATAAGGCTTTATAGTGGCACCTTCTCTAAAGGCTGTCTCTTATACACATCTCCGAGCCCACGAGACTCGACGTCATCTC
>USTP01000032.1 GCA_900557695.1 uncultured Thermoanaerobacterales bacterium
GCAGCGTCAGATGTGTATAAGAGACAGTAGCAATAGTATTTGATGCTACAACAAGAGAGTTGTATGATTTTTATGCAAAAAAATGTCGATTATGTAAAAAAAGTTTAAAAAATATTAGGTATTTTTCAATTTCTGTTGTATTATATAATATAAATAGTAATAATTTAAGTATCTACCAATGGAGATTAAAAATGAACATATATGATTCGTGGCTATGCAGGAAATTTATAGCGCATAGAGGGCTACATGATGAAACTGCGCCTGAAAATTCTTTATTATCTTTTCAACGAGCTATTGATAAAAACTATGCAATAGAATTTGATGTTAGACCGCTTGCTGATGGCACTGTTGTTATCTTCCATGACGAAGCTCTTGGCAGAATGACTGGGGCAGACGGCTTTATTTCAAACTACACTTATGACGATATTAAAGACTTAAGGCTTTTAAAAACAAAGGAGCGTATTCCTACTTTAGAAGAGGCTCTTTCTTTTATTAACGGTAGAACCCCTATTCTAATTGAAATTAAGAATATGGGTAAAGTTGGCTTTGAAAAAAATGTTTGGAAAATTTTGTCTAAGTATAAGGGCGAATATGCTGTTCAGTCGTTCAATCCATATAGCTTAGAGTGGTTTAAAATAAACGCTCCACATGTTAAACGAGGTCAGTTGTCATCTTTCTTTAAAATAATTGAAGACCCAAATGTTGAGATTGGTTTTATTAAGAAGTTTGTTTTAAAAAGAATGCTTCTAAACAAAAAGGTTTCAGAACCAAACTTTATCAGCTATCAAGCTGAAGATTTGCCTAATAGATTTGTTAAAAAGTATAAAGGTTTGCCAGTTCTAGCCTATCCTATTAGAAGCGATGAAATGTACTCAAAGGTTAAAAAATATTGCGATAATATTATTTTTGAGAATTTTGAACCACAAAACTAAATGTTTTTCTACAGTTTAAAGAGTAGCTTGCTGCTCTTTTTTATTTGGCTATAGGTTTTAGACCTCTCCTATTTCCTTCCTTGTGGAAATAATTATAATCAAACATAAAAAATTAGAGCCCAAAGTTTAACTTTGGGCTCTTTATCATTTGAAATTCTAAGGTTTTGTCTTTAGTAACGCTTAGCCGTTAACTATAGTTAAGTTTGTTACCTCAACATTGATAGTTTCATAGTCCTCACCCCAATTTACAGTGTAACTACCAGTGTTTGAACTGTCGTCAGCGAAAACTATAATTGCGTAGTCTGCATAAGCACCAGCAGCAATATCTATGGTTTGTGGACCAGTGTAGTCGATAAAGGTGTTGGTTCTATAGTCGTATAGCTTAACAAAAGTGTATCTGCCAAGCATAGTTGTAGCATCATAAGTAACACTTATACTTGCTTGTATAGCAGAATTATACTTGTTGTTAACCCTTATTGGAATAACTCTCAGTTTGGTTGAAATTGATTCGTCTGCATAAACGATTTCGCCATCATACTCTGCGTCATTGAACCAGATGGCCAAACTATCTTCTTCCTCTAACCAAGTTAAAGCACTTGCTGGTTGAAACACAATGTCCTCACTTAACTTCAATGTATCGCCATCACTACTGATTAAAGAATTGTTGGCAGCGTTAAATGAATATTCGTATCTAACGATACCAGTAGCCACAACAGGGTCAGCTAGGGTCATTAACACACCAAATGTTACAGCAAGGCTGGCAATTAGTGTTACTGCTGATGTTATAAACATGGCAAGTATTCTTTTCTCTTTCATGATTTTCCTCCTATCTTTTAAAACAATTCATATTGTTTTAAGGCAGGTTCTTCTCACCTACGATTTGATTATATAACAGAAAATCAATCTTGTCAATACCTACATAAATAAAAATATATAAAATAATTTTACTATTCGCGCTCGCGTGCGAGCGCATATGCACGCGTGCGTGCTGGCATATGTGTGCAGGCGTGCGCATGTGCGTATGTGTGCGCGTGCATGAGTGCGTGCAGTTACGCGCGCGTGAGTGTGCGTGATAAATAGTTTTTCATAAAAGTTACATGGCTTATATGCAACATGCTACAATTTGTTTCATTACAGAGTAAAGAACGGAAAATGCTTTGAATAAACTTTGGGTTATTACGAGTTTTTATGCTTTTTGTAAAATATTGAACAAATTAGTGCTTACAATATAACTTATAAAAACGAATTATGTAAAAAATGAGAAGTTTGAATGATTTTTGTAAAATATTGAAAAGTTTGGCCACTTGTTTGACAAGCCCTGCAAAAAAATAATACAATTTTTAAGGAATTGTTGCTTGCTTTTCTATAATTTTGGAGATAGTATGGATTTATTAGAATCTGAGTTTTATTTGTCTAGTATTCTTGAGGGAAGAGTGTCTAAAACCACCCTATCTTCTATTTCTCCCCTGCTTTATGAATTAAACAATCTTTTAAAGCTTGATTATAGTGATATTTGTTACATTTGCTATTGTTGCCCTGATATTTTAGAACACAATATTTATAGCATCATATCAAACTTAAACGAGCTTAAAAAAACATACAATATTTCAAGCAGAGAAATTAGGTATTTATTTTTAAAATATCCTAGGCTATTACTTGTCACGAGCGATATTTTAAAGTTTAAAATAAATTTAATTTCAACAATTTTTGATTTTTCAAGTAAAGATGCTTTTAGGATGCTATACACCTTTCCAGAGCTTTTTTATCTTGAGAAAAACCAAGTTAAAAAACAGATTGAACTCATTTCTAGTTGTTTTGATGAGTATGGAATAGTTGTTAGAAAACATTTTAGGCGTGAGCCGCGGCTACTTTTTGTAACAAAAGAAAATATAGAATGCGTTAGAAAATATTTAATGAGAAATTGCACCTTAACCGAAAATGAAGTTCACAAAGTTTTTAAAACTGTTCCAAGCGTTGCCCTTATGAAGCTGAGCGAAATTGAAGAATTTTTTAATAGCTACTACCCTACCTACTTTGTAAAAAGGGACATTAAAGAAATTTTGAATGTGTGCCCAGAGTTTATAAACTTAAACCCAAATAGTGTTAAAAGCAAAATAGAGGAAATTAAGAGTATTTTCAATATAGACCAAAAAAGAGCTTGTGAACTAGTTAGAAAAATACCTAATATACTTTTCTACGAATCGTGCTATGACAAAATTAAAGGTTTCTCTAAATTTTCAATAAGCTTAGAATATTTAAAAAACTTTCCAGAAATTTGCCTAGCACCCGAGATTAGTTTGCCTATAAAGTATATTATTACAAGAATTTTAAAACTCGAACAAAATTTCGACTTGATTTCTAGCATGGATACAAACTTGTTTGTGTCTAGATTTTTGTTTATGCAAAGCTATGGGTTCACAAAACATCAAGATTTGCTAATTAAGGAAGACGAGTTCGAAAAAAAATATCATATAAGTTCGAAAGTATTAAAAGTATCTTACAGGCTAGACTATAAAACCCTAGACAATATCTGCAAGTATTATTTAAACCTAAAAGGAAAAATAAATAATTGGGTTGACATTGTTTTCCCTGAGTACAGTAAGATTATAAACTACATGTATGGAACTGGACTTGAGAAAAATCAACACCCAAGAATACTTAGTTACTTTAGCGTTCGTGAAAAAGAAAATATAACCAAAACAAGATTTATGATGGCAGAGATTTTAAAGAATTATGAATTAAACAGCAATGAGATTAAAATGATTTTAAACAAGTTTGCTAGCCTATCTCCTTTCATTGCTTACGACCTAAACAAAAATATTTTGCTTTTAAAAAAGTATGGCTGTAGTCAAGAAGATATAGTTTTACTGCTTCTTAACAAGCCCTCATTGTTCGCCTTCTCGGTTAAAGACTTTGCAACGGTGCTAGAGGTTGCAACTGAAAATGCAAATGTAAAAGTTGAAGAGGTTTTATTAAAATTGATTTTTTAGGTTGATTTTTAAGAATAAAACAATTTGATTTTGCGTAAAATCATTAAAATTCGCCTTAAGTTAATTATAAAAACACGCAAAAAACGCAAAAATCGCAAAATATAATATTAAAAACAAATATAAAAGGTGTTAAAGTTTAAATTCTAACACCTTTTTAATAGTTAATAAAGCGTTGTGGCGATTTAAGAATTTTTCTCCATGTCTATCTTCTTGTCCCAATATAGCTTTTGATATTTACGCCTTAGCTTTACAATTTTTTTAATTTTAACTTTTCTTTTAGCAAGCACTTCCCCGCCATTAACGGCTACTTTTCTATACATGCTTTTCCACATATCGTAGCCATAAAAGCTGTTAACTAAACTTGCGAGAGTTGAAACAAGTGGAGCAAGTTCCATCAAGTTTAAGCCACTTGAAGAACTAACAACTATAACCTGCACCCACATACCAATACTAATAACATTTGCTAAAATACTAAACAGCCAGCTCTCTTTATAGCGCATACCATTCATAATTTCGTTTAGTATTGTGCAAACCAAAACACCAGTACTAAAAATAAGCGCACTTGTGTTTAAAGCCCAAAGACCAAAGTAGCATGCAACAAATAAAACAACTGCTATTAGGAAAACCCATATATAACTTTTCTTATTTAATTTTCGAATAGTAACAGCATTCTCTTCCTCGTTAGACTTATAAGAAACTTTCTTTTGTTCCTTTAAGTTTTTCGTCCAGCTAACTAGCGTAAAGATATTAAGAGGAACATTGATAACGAACATTTTAATAACTTCGCCGTATAACCCGCTAACAAAACATATGTATGCATACATGAAACATTCTGCAACACCTATATACACACCTATTAGTTTGCCTTGCGACACGAGGTCGATATTAACCATTAAAACATAAAGGTCTAAAACATAAAACCAGCTTCTTGGTTCTAATATCAAACAAACAATACCTAAAACAAAGAAAATTATATACCAAATAAGTCTAAACTTATTATGTTTTTCAAGAGCTCTTAAAACTTCTATTCGGTTTGCACCAAGCCCATAAACAAGTTTAAGATTGTCTGGGTTGCGAATACCAGCGGTTGAAGTTACCTTGCCGCTTATTAGTTTTCTTGAATAATTGTCGGAGATGTTTGTTTTCTCGTAATAATTTTTATTTGACATAAATTCCTCTTTAGTTTTAGCTCTCTTCGTTTTGATTGCTTGAATTAGTGCTAGATTGTTCTGTTGAAATTTTTGATATTTTTCTGTTTTCCTCTACTTCTTTGTTCCAGTTCATTGCTTTGTTATATCGCCTACGAAGTTTAATAACTTTATTTATTTTAACAACCCTTTTAACATATATTCCGCCGTGGGCTTTCTCTTTTCTATATATGCTTTGCCACATAATAATACCATAAACATTATTGCATAATGCCGCAAGTGATGATAGAGCAACTGGTAAACCATATAGCATATCTGTTCCTGCCATAGAAACTATAACCCAAAGCGTTATGGTTACTATGTTACCAAGCATATTAAACCACCAGAACTCTTTGTATCTTAAGTTTCTAATAATTAGGGCTGTTAAGAAAAAGGCGATTGACAGTGCGTTTAATAGAGGATAAACTTGCCCTGGTAAAAAATACAGTATTACAAATATTATTCCCGCCCCTACTACTGTTAAAAATATTGTTAATAGCCAGCCCTTAATATTTAGTTTTTTAATGCTAACTTCATTTGTGTTTTTATCTTTATTTTTCTTAAAGGTTATAAGTGCTATAATGTCTAGCGGGATATAAAGCAAAATGTTTATAAGAACCTCTCCATATACCTTAGCAAAAAATGAAACAACTGTGTAAAGACTCGCTGAAATAATGCTAATAATTATACCCGTTAATTTGCCACGAGCGATAAGGTTGTTTGCAAACATATACAGCCAAAGGCTTAAAACAGAAAAACATAGCTCAAAGTTGAATGGTCTTATAAATATTAAACAAAATACACCAGCTAGCAAAAATATAGGATACCACAATCTCTCAAACCAACTTGTTTTTTTCAAAGCTATAACTATAGATGCTCTGTTAACATTTGGGTCAAGAGATTTCTGCAAGTTCATATCTTTATAGAAAGCACCACGAGTTGCTGAACTTGTTCCCATAATTAAATTTCTACTTACTCGCCTTGTAATATTATCGTCTTGCATGAATATTCCTCGTAAAGTTATTTTATTAGCGGAGATAATTTACCGCTGTAATAAATATTTAGTTTGTGAAGGGCTCTTGTGCAAACCACATAAAGAAGATTTTTAAATTCATCAGGATAAACCTTGTCGCTTGCGTTGTAAACTAGCACTGCGTCAAACTCTAGGCCCTTTGCAAGGTACGAAGGTATTATGAAAATTTTGTCGGCTGTGAAAAGTTTTTCTTTGCCTGTTATTAGTTTAAAGCTACTTGCTTTTTTATTGCCCTCAAGGCATTCCTTTAATTTGTTTGCTTCTTCTTGTGTTTTTGTTATTATTGCAATGGTGTTATAGAATTTCTTAAGCTCAAGAGCGTCTTTTAGTACTTTAGTTTTTTTCATTTCATCATTATCTTTTATAATGCTAACCTCATCGCCATGCCTATCCACCTGATTATACATATTTGTATCCCCAATTATGTGCTTACAAAACATATTGATTTCATAAGTAGAACGATAGGTTTTGGTTAGATAATTCATGTCATACCTAATGCCTGGGCGATCTTGCTTTAAGATATTTATAATAGATTCATAGTTTTTATGAGATGCAAACGGCATAATCGACTGGTTAATATCGCCAAGTATAGTAATGTTTGCACGTTTAAATAAATGAGCAAGTATTCTATATTGCATAATTGTGTAGTCTTGCGCTTCATCTATTAAAACATACTTAATTTTGCTTTGAACAGAAGAACCTAGAATTCTATCTTTTAAATACAAATATCCCACAACATCTTCAAAAGGTATAGTGTTTTTAGCTAGCAAAGAACTTGTGTAAACAAAGATGTCGTGAAGCGACTTGATGCTTAGCCTATTTTTAGCTGAAGTTCCAGTAACATTATAAATTTCTTCTATCATGTTTACAAAGCGGTCTTCATTTGAATACAAATCTGTGAATAATGATTTTACTTTAAGTTTGTTAAGGTTTGCCTCAAGTGCTTTTTTAATTTTTTGGATTGTTGCATTTTGTTTTGCACCTAGTTTTATTGTTAAATGTAAAACAATTTTTTCAATAAGCCTTTTCCCCTGAGTGAGCAAACTCACACCATTAGACTCAAGTTCGCTTGCAAGTTTTTCAAGATATGATTTTTCTATAACAACCTTACCGTCTATAATAATATCTGAAATGCCAAGTATCTCATTCCTCTTTGATGAAATATAGTTTTCAAGAAGATTTATGTAGGTTGCACCGTATTTTAGCATTATCGAATTATACTCAACGCTTTTGGTTTTAGATTTTGGATTAGTTTTGTAAACCTCTTCATATAGGTCATTTAGTGAGCCTTTAATTTTAAAATCTAGGTGCCCACGAATGAAGTCCATAAAGGTTGTTTGATAAACATTGTCTTCCCCTATTTCAGGCAAAACATTTGAAATGTAGTCGGAGAAAATGTCGTTTGGGGAAATTATAAGAATGTTACTATTATTTATATTGTTCTTTTCAGCATAAAGAAGGTATGCAATCTTGTGCATAGCAACAGAGGTTTTACCGCTTCCAGCAGGACCTTGAACAACTAATAAATCTACATCCCTTTTTCTTATTATTTTGTTTTGCTCTTTTTGGATGGTATTTACAATGTTACGCATTTTATCAGACGATTTGCTACCAAGCATTTGTTTTAATATGTCGTCTATAATTTGCATATCGGTATCAAAAATTTGAACTATATTTTCGCCCTCAATTTTATATTGCCTTTTTAGTATAATCTTCCCCTTAATTTCGTTACCCTCTGGCGTTGTGTATTTAGCCTCTCCCATTTCATAATCATAAAACATACTTGAGATAGGAGCACGCCAGTCGTAAACATAAAAATCAGTTCCATCAGACAAGGTGGCAATACCAATGTAAACAGGAATAATATCGTTCTCAGTTTCAAAATCGATTCTTGCGAAATATGCACTTTTAAGCATCTTAAAATAACTGCGATTTTTATCTGTTTTGCTTATGGCAGATAAACTTTTACGCTCAATCTTCATCATGTTGTTTGCCCATTCATTAAGGTCGGCCTGATTGTCGTAATCCCAGGTGTATTTAAGCTCTTTTTTTATTGTATCAGATAGTTCTTCAATTTTAGAATTGTTCTTTTGAATTTCCTTTTCAAGTATATATAAAACTGCCTTAAGGTAATCTTTTTCCTTTTTTAATTCTCTTTCGCTTATCATTGGTTTAGCCTCCTTTTTACTGATTTTAGAATTTTTAAACGCTAATTTAAAACGTTTTTGAGGTTATTTTGCGTTTTTATTATTGTCTTTTTGTTTCCACTCTGGCAAAACTATAGATTTTTCTGCACCATTTTTACTTGGCAAATAATAAACATGGTCTTTAATTTCATCAGGCAAATATTGCTGATACACATACCCACCATAATCGTGCGGATATTTATATTTTTCTCTTTTCTCATTAAAATAGTTGTAGTTTTTAAGATGGTCTGGAACTGCACCATTATATGTTTGCTCAACATCGTCATCAGCAAGGTGCATGGCGGTTATAACACTGTTCGACTTAGGGCTCATGCAAACATAGATAATGGCATGGCTAAGAGGAATTAACCCTTCAGGCACACCCATTTTTTCAACAGCCAGCATTGCAGACATGCTAACAACTAATGCCTGAGAATTTGCCAGCCCCACATCTTCGCTTGAATGAGCTACCAGCCTTCTGGCAATTATTAAAGGGTCGATTCCTGCTTTTATCATACGCCTACTCCAATAAAGAGCAGCATCCGCATCGCTTCCCCTTAGGCTTTTGCAAAATGCAGAAAGCATATCATAAAAAATATCTGTATCTAATGAAAGGTTTCTGCCTGTAGTGCACTCTTTGGCAATTTTTTCATCTATCACAATTTTTCCCTTGGTGGCAGGCGTACTTAAAACTGCAAGCTCTAAGTTGCCAAGAGCAACTCTAGCATCCCCTCCGCTTGTTAAAACAAAGTGAGAAAGTGCTTCATCTTTTAAGTCTATTTTTAAATTGCCAAAACCCCTCTCTTTATCGGTTAAAGCAGAGTGGATAACTTTTTCAATGTCTTGCTTTGATAATGGTTTAAATATGAATATTCGACATCTAGACACAATAGCCCTTGTCATGTTTGTGTAGGGATTTTCGGTTGTTGAGCCTATGAAAATTATGTATCCTTTTTCTATGGCTTCTAAAACTGCATCGGATTGAGCTTTGCTCCATCTGTGGCACTCGTCTAATAGCAGATAAGTTTTTCTATTGAACATTTCAAGTTCTTTTTTCGCTTGGTCTATTATTTTTTTTGCATCCGCTACCCCGCTTGTTACGGCGTTTAGCATCTTAAAAGATGAATTTGTTGTTTTTGCTATAATAGATGCAAGGGTTGTTTTTCCGCTACCTGGTGGGCCATAAAATATACAACTACCCAATCTATCAACCTCTATGGCACGCCTTAAAAGCGAACCTTTTTTTGCAAGGTGAGGTTGACCATAAAATTCATCTAAATTTCGTGGCCTCATACGCTCTGCTAGTGGTGCAGACTTAGAAATATTTTCTGAAAATAAATTTGGTTCTAGTTCCATATGTTTCTTCACTCGATAATATACACAACAAGTATAACACATTAAAAGCCAAAGGCGCAATTTTTTTAGGCACTATAAATAGATAATAATATCTGTCTCTTATACACATCTCCGAG
>USTP01000033.1 GCA_900557695.1 uncultured Thermoanaerobacterales bacterium
ACACGCGTAAGATCGTCGGCAGCGTCAGATGTGTATAAGAGACAGATAATAATCTCATTGTTATTATAGTCGCCTATTGATTTAAAGTTTACAAGTTTTACTGAATGTAAATACATTTTTTACTCCTTTATTATTCGTTGATACATTTTCATAAGTTCAGAAACGCATTCGCTTTCTGTTTTAACTTTTCCCCAAAATCCATAAGCTTCCATAACTGCTTTATCGTTAAGTTGATGTGCTTTTCTTAATTCTGGTGGCATTGTAACCTCATCATAAAGATCAGCAAAAGAACAATCTTTATATTTTTCTCTTGCAGTTAAAATAGATTGTGCAGTATTTTCAATTTTTGCTTGTTGTTCTTTTGTTGGATTAGGCCAAGGGAAATTATTGTATACAATACTAGCAGAATAACGATAATCACTTTTCAATCTACCAGCGACTACTCTCATCCATGCATTGTGAACATTTGATGTTAAAATTCCAAACTCATATAATGTTGCATTTGGCACAATTAAATTAGCATTTGTAGCTATTATACTTGAATCTAAAAAACCTATTGGAATATATCTTCTTCTCTCTGATGAAGTACTTGGAATTAGTAAATAATTTCCTTTTTCTGGTTGTCTAATTTCTCCAAAAAGAAATGGAGTTAACGCAAGTCTTTTGGTTGCATCTCGACTGCTATTCTCTCGGAGTTCCTGAACTGCACTTACTTTTTGTTTAATGTATGGAATTGAATTTATTAAATTAGGAGATATATTTTTCAACCATAAACACCAACGAGTTTTTCCATTAATAAATTCATCTGCCCCAACAATTTTTTTAAAACAAATTTTTGACTCTGGATACTTATTTATTATTTCAGCCATCTCTTTCTCATCTATAGAACTCAAATGTCCACCATCATTCGGCATACTTCCAAATAGCATCTCATTTACATTGCATATAGGTTTCTTTCTATTTTCAATAAAAACATTTTCAGCTTCAATTAAGTATGCATTAATATTTTTAACTTTTTGATATCTATCTAAAGAATAAATAATTTTATCTTTAAAACTAGTTGCAATGCTAAAGCCAACAATAACACAATGAACATGTGCTTTTTGTTGTGCTTCGCTATCCCATATAAATGTTGTATGGGCAAAATCAATATGAATACCTTGCTTAAATAATGGTTTCCATAAATTTATAACACTTTCTCCTTGACATATTGAGTTAGTAGAAACAAGAGCAACTCGTATTGAGGTATCCTCTATATAGTCCGTAGCCTTTTTATACCAACAAGAAACATAATCTAAATTACCAATATTTTTCCATGAGTTTCCAAAAATGCTCAAAACATCTTCCTTTTGATGTTTATTCATTAGTCTAGCACCAACAAAAGGCGGATTGCCCATTATATAAGAAAGTTTTTGTTTTGATATAACATCATTCCAATCAATTCGTAGTGCATTCCCCTCAACAATATTTGCATAAGACTTTAATGGGAAGAACTCAAGCTGTTGATTAACAATTTCTTCTGTTTCTTTCATCATTTGAGACTCGGATATCCACAGTGCTGTCTTTGCAACAGTGACTGCAAAGTCATTTATCTCAATTCCATAAAACTGTCCAATTGATACTTTTATTACATCACCCAAGTCAATCATAGTTTGTCCACGAGTTTGCACAATTAAAGCTTCATTTTCTAATCTTCTTAGTGAAATATATGTCTCTGTTAAAAAGTTACCAGAACCACAAGCAGGGTCAAGAAAGATTAAAGAAGAAAGTTTTTTCCTGAAAGCCTCTAATTGTTGTTTTCTTGTTTTTTCAACTTTAACTTCTTTTATTTTTTCTAATTCATCTTTTAAATTGTCTAAAAATAATGGGTCTATGACTTTATGAATATTCTCAATAGAAGTGTAGTGCATTCCTCCACTTCTACGAGTTTCTGGGTTTAGTGTGCTTTCAAAAACAGCACCAAAAATAGTTGGACTAATTTCACTCCAATCAAAATTTTCACTTGCTTTATGTAAAAGAATATCAATAATCTCATCTGTCAAATGTGGTATAATGATATTTTCATTAGCAAACAAACCACCATTTACATAAGGGAATTTTGCAAGTTCATCATCTAGATATTTATCTCTATCTTCAATCTTTGTGTCCAAGACTTTGAATAAATCAATCAAGGCTCTTCTAGTGTCTTTAACTTGAAAACTTTGTAGATAATTGTGAAAAGCTAACTTTTCGCCAAACAAACCACTATCTTCAGCATAAAGACAAAATACAAGTCTTACACAAAGTTCGTTAAGGCTCTTTAATTCTTGCTCATCTTTTTCGTTGTATTGTTTAAGTAAGGCGTCATAAAGAATACCAACAATTTCACCAGCCTTAATGGATATTTCCATTTCTTTTTTGATATTCTCATTTTGACTATTTACAATAAATTGTAAACGATAATATTCCTTTGGAAGATTTTTAAGTAATATGCTTTCAGGTTCTCCATTAGGTTTTTCCATATCATATATTAAAAACTCTTGGAAATTACAAGTAATAATCCATCTTGGTCTTTTAGAGTATGGAAGGTCAGCTGAATACCTTTTTGCTTGTTGAAATGGAGTAAGAAGAGTTCCATCTGCTTGTCTTATTGCTTTTCTTAAATCTCGGTCTCTACTTTTTTGTTCAATTAAAACATGTGTAGCAGAAATATAGCCGTCAATAAAACTTGTATGGTCCAGCATAACTTTATCTTCAAAAGAAATATATTGTTCTGGATTGTCAACACCCAAAACTTTATTTAATAAAGTCAACCAAAAAACTTGACTTTGTCCTTTTTCATAACCTTTATCAGCCCAAAAATTTGCAAATTCTTTTGCTTGTTTTCTAATCTCCAAATCGTTCATAAGTAAATCTCCATAAAACGATTATACCATAACTTTATTTAAATTGGTATTTAATTTCCAAAAAATTATTACTTATAATAAAATCAACTCTTCTTTTAAAAAAGTAGACAATCAACCTTAGTAGTTTTATATAGTCCTAGAACGGCTAAATTGCTCAAAAATACTACATTTGCTGTCAACTGCTGTCAAAATTAAATAGCAAAATATAGCAAATATTTCTCGCAATGTTAAACTACCTTTATTTATCTATGTTTTTTAGATATAGGGCTCACACACTTTATTTATAGGGCTCATTCTTGGTAATGATGAGGTCGGCAGTTCGAATCTGCTCGTTAGCTCCACAGAATAAGTCGTGACATACATAAGTCACGATTTTTTATTTTTAATTTATAGACTGTATCGTTTTGAAAAAGATTTTATATTTGTTACAATTAGACAAAGAAAAGTTTTATTTATACTTGTATATAGATGTAGATATCACCCTAAACTTTTTAATCAAAAAAGAGGTAGAAATGAAAGTTGAATTAAGAGAAAATATCAAACCTTATTACTTTGCTGAAATAGATAGTGATGTTGTTTTTGATTGGAGACTAACATCCAATGCAATTATATTAAATGTGAAACAAAACAAAATAAGCAAAAGCAAAAAAGAAAAACAGAAATTTCAAGAATTTGTTGATGCTTATACAGCAGACATTGGTAATCTTGTCTTGACTGAGAATGAAGAAAAATTGTTAAACTCAATAAGCGACCATAAAGATTATGCCTCAATTAAAAGATCGCAAGCAGAACTTAGGAAGCGAATTAGTTATAATTTCCCCGATAATTCAAAATGGATAGGCTTTTCATTAACTTACGAAAAGGACAAGGCAAGAACGGAACATACGAAAGTATCAAAGGATTTTGAGAATTTTATTAAAAGCCTTAGACTTGAATATGAACCAACATTTGGTACTATCGACTATGTTTATATGAAGGAACGACGTGAAGACCTCACCTATCATATTCACGGCATTCTGCTAGCCAAACAATGTAAAGGAACATTTAAGATAGTTAAGAAAAGAAAAAATAAAAAAGAGAAAAAAGGAATTTATGACATTTGGAACAAAGGTTGGGTCGATGTTCAATGTGGTAAGAAAATAAGATCTGCATACACATACTTATTGCCACATAAAACAAATTCAGTAAATATATTTGCAAGAAAAATGAACGGGAAATTGATTAGACTCATCCTTATGCCTAAAAAGAGCAAAATCTATAACTATTCCAAAGGTATTGTCCCTGCTCCAAGTGGTAAGATTGATAAAAAATCGTTAGAGCCATTTCTTAACAAAATAAGAAATATTGGAAGAACAAGGTATAACTCTTTCTATTCTAGTAAAAACAAAAAGTATATAAGAGATTACTATCAAGAATTTGTATTTGATTTAGATATATTCTCTGAAGAAGAAAGAAAAATGTTATTAGAAATGTTAAAAAAGAGGACAAACAAAAAATCTTAAAAATCATTATAACAAGTTATAGAACCCTTATAGAGCATTATGGAACTATTATAAAATCATTAAAAATTATCAAAATTGTCAAAAATATGACTGCAAAACCCCTAAAAAAAGGGTTTTTTAAAAAAATTTGTACAAAAGTATGATTTTTTTGGTGAACAAACGGCACTTTTTATGTACCTTATATAGTGACGACTATAACAAGGGGGAAAATATATGTTTGACATTTTTAAAGATAAATTAGCCTTACTTATAGAAGAACAAAAAGAAACAACAGAAAAGTTGCGTAGAGAGATGCTCGCCACCTACACCCCAAAGCAACAAGAGTTAGCCAGAAAAGCGAAACTCGAATATTGGAAACTTACAGTATTACAAGAGTTGGTGGATTATGAAAAGACAAAACTAAATATCTTGGCACTAATTTTTGGTCAAGACAAGTTAGTTGAAGATGTTGATTCTTTTTGCGAGGACTTGAAACAGAAAATGCAAAATGAAAAGTCGAAGAACACTTGACTTCTTTTTAGCAAGTACGCTATTCTCCAGTAACTTTGGAGGTAGATATGAATTTTAAAGACGAAATGAAAATCAAATTTAGCGAAGAAAGAAGCGATAGTGCAATTAAGTTTAAAACATATCGAAAAGTTGAAAAAGCGGAAGATGAATTTCTTGATACTCTAAACGATGAACAAAAAAGCCTTTATTTTAAATTTAGAGATATTGAGTTGGAAAGAGATTCTATTGAAGTCGATGAGGCATTAGAGTTCGCTTTTGACTATGTTATATCATTATGCCAAACGATATTAGGCATAGATAGAAAAAATAAGTCATAACTTCAATCCTGGGCTTACCAGTGGCTCTCTGGTGGCACGAAACACATTTCTATGATAAATCACTCGATGAATTAAGAAAAGTGCTTAAAATGGCTAAAAAATAAAACAACGAGATTTTTCATTGTTTTACTTTGTTTTATATGAATTTAAAATCGCATTCTTTTGATTTTCATCTAGTTTTGAAAAGTAGTCTAAAAGTTCCTTATCTTTTTTGTAGGCTAGCATATCTCTATGGAAGAATTCTTCTGGCGTGCTACCACATATCTCAATGATTTCAAGCAGAACTTGAATTGGAACTGCATACTCGCCCGCTTCCAGTTTCGTGATATATGTGGAATTTTTGCCTAATTGTAGGCTCAATTCTCTTGCCGACAAATGACACCTATCTCTCAACTGCCTTATGCGTAGAACAATATCTTTATAGTCCATACATTGTACCTCAAAATCTTATACAAATATTATAATTGACAAAAGTTTTCGCCTATATGCTTTACAAATGACAAAAATAACCCAAAAGCACAGATTTGAAGATTTATAAGTCAAAATATTGACTTAAAACGCAATATTATTTATAATATGTATGAGATATATTGCTTTTTGGAGGGTGAAATGAAAGTGAGGAAAATTATACCAATGATGGTAGTTATATGCTTCGTAATGCTCGGCACACTAATTTTGACTGCCTGTGGTGGCGGAAACAGCCTTACAATCAACTTTGAGAGCAATGGTGGAACAAGTTGCAGTTCTATTGAATACACCCAAGATAGCACCCTTACAATGCCTACTAACCCTACAAGGGAAGATTATTTGTTTGGTGGCTGGTATGAAGATAACGGAACTTTTGAAAAGGAATTTAACCAAGCAAACATAAATACATATTTAGAAAATGACAGCCTAACCCTATATGCAAAATGGCTTAAAAAAGTCAATTTAGTTTTCTTAACAAATGGCGGTAGTGAGTGTAGCGAAATGCTATTGGAAAGCCTTGATAATGAACTCCCTACACCAACAAAAGATGGTTATGTATTTGCTGGTTGGTATCTTGATAATCAAACATTCTCACGACCATATACTACAACAACAATAGTTGAAGCAGATGAATATAATGATGTATATCTATTTGCAAAATGGAATGTTGGTTCTGACATAACCAAAACAGTATATTATATTAGCACAAAGATTTTACTTGATAAAACTAGCGATACTATAGAACCAAATGGAGAACTACTACTTTATGAGCCTGGATATATTGTTGGTTATGATTTTGAAGGTTGGTATTATGACCCAGAGTTTACACAAAAAGCACCATTAAGAATTAAAAATGAAAGAATAACTGAAGATGAAATCACTTTGTATGCAAACTTTGTAAGTAAAACCATTTCAAAGACATCAATAGTAGGAAACATTAAAACAGAATATGAATATGGCGAAAGTTTTAATGCAAATGGGGCTAAACTATATATTCAATATGAAGATGGTAGCGATGATTTAGTTGATATTACAGAAGATATGGTTAAGGAATTTTACTCAACACAAGAAGATATTGGGCGATCGTATCCTAATGGGTCATTTAATGGTGAAACATACGAGGGAAGAATGAGAATTACACCTCCATCTCCACCAAAACCAAGCACTGGTGGAATAATTGAAATTGATCCTATTGTGCTTTCTAATATATATGTAGATTACATAGTCCATACTGATTTAAAAGACTTTACTATAAACCAAGACAATTTATCTTTTTATCTTAACGATAAAAATGTGTTAAATGGTAGACAAATAACTGCATATTGGACAAATAAAAATGATGAAACTGGGATAACATTGCTATACAATGATAGAGATATTAGTGTAAGTCAAATCTTTCCAGTAAATTGTAGTGTTAATGAGATAGATACTAGCGAGTATGGAACTTTTACTTGCAATATAACATTTAGATTTAAAACTTTAAGTTTTCAATATAGAGTTGAAAGTAATGATGAGATATTATTTGGATTTGTAGATTCAACCTATAAGAAGAATTATTATTTAAATGAAGGCGGAAGTCTATACGGAAATAAGATAATATTTCAAACAGCAGATGGTAATCAAGTTCCTTGGTTAAATTTTGCAGAAGAAAGAATTATAGAAGATGTTAATACAGAGAATTCAGGTATAAACACTGCAAAAGTATTGTATAATGGAAAAGAGATCAATGTATATTATTATGTTATTGATGTAAATGAAATAGCATCCGCAAAGATTCAAAGAGAATTTGACTTAAATGAAAATGTAGAAGATTTTACAGTAATTTTCACATTAAACGATGGCACAATCTTTATAGAATATTGTTCAATATATAATCAAAGCGATTTGCCAGTGCAAATGCTCGAAGATGTAGATACTACTTATATAGGAACAAGAACTTTTAAAGTCCTTTTGCTAGACAAAGAAATAGATGTGGAATATAAAGTAAAAATGTCTAGTGAAAATGGTGTTGGTGGTACTATATTCCCACTTTCATAAAACAGTTATGAAATTTACTTGACATTTTAAGTCTATTATGATATAATGCGTGCAACAATTAAATAACACATAAAGACTTGAACGGAGAGATCCTCTCGATGATGTTCAGACCAACCAGCCCTTTGGCAATGGTGGTAAAGAGGAATGGCGATAAGCCAGACGATGTGGAGAAAGTATGATTATTTAAACCAACCCATATCGTTCTGATATGGGTTATTTAATTGCCTAAAAGGAGAACTTATGGGCAAAATAATCATAGAACACAAAATAAGAAATCCAAACAAAGTTTTAGAAGGTTTTAATGAAACTGATATAAAAGCACTGAAAGAAATGGACAATTTAACAATCACTGCAGTCCAAAGAAAACTACAAGTGGGCTACCCACGAGCAAAAGAAATCTTCAAAGTTTTAAGAAGATATAGAGAACATCAAGTTGGCGAAACTCACATTGAGTGGTATATGAACGATGCAAAACTCAAATGGTGGAGCAAAAACCGTGCTGTGTTATTCTCTCTTGGAGAGTTTAGTGCAGAGAGCGTGGGAAAAGAGAAAAAGATTGTGCAGTCAAAGCCTTGTCTAAAGCAATACCACTGCAACCTACTCACCTTTGACACAAGCACAAATAAAGTTTTAAATCATTATGTTTTAGTTAGAAATAGCAGAATGGATAGATATGTGTTTATTGATGACATAGTGAGTGTAGCAAATGCCTACACACAAGGCAAATTCTATGTTTTAGACGACCAAAGAGGATTGATACTAGAACAGCACTCAACATCTCAAAAACTATTGCTAGAACTAAACACAGATAACTTTGATAAACTTATAGGACTGACTGACGGCATTGGTTGTATGACAAAATTCCCACACGGACCAGCAAGAATATTTTGTGATTTTAGTTATTTGTTTGCTGAATATCACAATAGTCCACTAGAACGAAGTGAACAAGTTGCAAAAGAATTTTTTGAGTATGAAGGTTCTAACAAATTTAAAACGTTTCGCTCATTAGAAGAAATCAAGCCATACTTTGATGAAAACGAAAATGCCTATTGCTTTTACAAAAATGTGTATTTATGCTTTGATTTTGACAATAAAAAGGTAAACATTCAAGGCAAGTGCATAAGAGCAAGAAATCTAACAGTGCGAAATATTAAAGCCGAAGGTTTGTTCTGTGATTTCATAGATTGCAAAACTTGTGAATGCGACTTTATTATTAGCACTGGCGTGATTTGTGAAGAGTTAAATTGTCAAATGATTAAAACAGTATTTCAATATGGTGTCACCCAAAAAGAGTGGCAAGAAAGTTAAAATAAACCAAATATATAAAACAAAAACTTATATAGAGATGTGGTAGGGACAAGCCCAATAACCACACTCCAACCTATTCAAAATGAACAAGGTGGAAATGCTTGTACGATAAGTTAAAACATATACCTATCGTGCATCTCACGGTAGGTATTTTTATTTAAAAGCATAAATTTTAAGCAAAAAAAGTCGATATATCAAAAATTAGACTTACGGGAATATTCCCGTTTTGTTATTTGAAATTTTAAAATAAAAGTGTTATGATTAAAACATAACAAAAGGAGAAAGAAGATGAAAGATAAAAATCCAAAGTTAAATATACTTGAAAATGCCTATGATGACCAAGATACTCCAAAAGGTAAAAAAGATAGATTTACCAAGTTTTATTCAATTTATGTCTATAAGGTTCTAACAGAAGATGCTTCAAAAGATGAACCACTAAAAGTTTTAGATATTTTAGAGATAATTAAAGAAAAATTTAAAGTAATACTTAGTAAGGACACCATTCAAGAATATATTAGACTATTTAAAAATCATCTCTTACCTAATTACACACTTGAAGGCCTGTCTCTTATACACATCTCCGAGCCCACGAGACTCGACGTCATCTCG
>USTP01000034.1 GCA_900557695.1 uncultured Thermoanaerobacterales bacterium
TACACGCGTAAGATCGTCGGCAGCGTCAGATGTGTATAAGAGACAGATATTATTTTATATAGGACTAAAACGATGAAATACTTAATTAAAACCTATGGATGCCAAATGAATGTTCATGAATCTGAAAAGCTTGCTGGCATCTTAGAGGAAATGGGATATACTTTAGCAGAAAGCCAAAACGAGGCAGACCTTGTTTTGTTCAACACATGCGCAATAAGAGAAAGTGCTGAGCAAAAGATTTTTGCTCATATTGGCGAGCTTAAAAAGCTAAAGAAAGAAAAACCACATATGATTGTTGCTGTTTGTGGTTGCATGTCGCAACAAAATGGCTACCCAGAAACTCTTGTAAAAAAGTTTCCTTTTATTGACATTGTTTTTGGCACCCACAATATTTCCCAGCTTAAAGACTTTATTTTAAAAAGAAAGCAAACCAAGAAAAAGGTTATAGACATACAGGAAACTGAAAATATAGCATATCGTGACAAAATGCCTAAAAAACGAACCAGTGGGGTTAACGCTTGGGTTAACATCATGTACGGCTGTAATAATTTTTGCACCTATTGTATAGTTCCATATGTTAGAGGGAGGGAGATAAGCAGGCCGCTTGAAGATATAGTAAAAGAAGTGGAAGCCCTTTTAAAAGAAGGATACAAGCAAATAACTTTGCTTGGTCAAAATGTAAACTCTTATGGAAATGATACAGATGATAATAACCAAACTTTTTTAAACCTTTTAAAAGAGCTAGACAAGTTAAACTACAAATTTTGGCTAACCTTTATGACAAGCCATCCTAAAGACATTTCAAACGAGGTTATAGACTTTATTGCCACTTCTAAACACATTTATCATTACTTGCACTTGCCTGTGCAATCAGGTAGCAATAGAGTTCTTAAACTCATGAATAGAAGCTACACTAGAGAAAAATATCTAGAAAAAATCAACTATGCGAAAGAGAAGATTAAGGATATAGAGTTTTCTTCAGACATAATAGTTGGTTTTCCAACCGAAACTGAGGAAGATTTTTTGGACACACTTTCTTTGGTTAAAGAAGTAGAGTATGAGCAACTTTTCACATTTATTTACAGTAAACGCAAAGGGACAGTTGCTGAAAAGCTTGAGGGGCAGGTAGACCTGTCTATAAAAAAAGAAAGGCTTAAAAGGCTTATCGCTCTTCAAAATGAAATAGGAACTAAAAGGGCAGAAAGTTATATTGGTAAAACCCTAGAAGTTTTGGTAACAGACAAACACCCTAAGAAAAAAGGCTATTTGCTTGGCAACACTTTTACAAACAAAAACGTGAACTTTATTGGGAGCGAGAACCTAATAGGCGAGTTTGTTAAAGTTAAAATCATATCAAGTAAGCTGACCGTTTTAACTGGCACGCTTGTGGAGGAATAGAAATGACACCAATGATGAAAAAATATCTAGAAACAAAGGAGCAATATAAAGACGCTGTGCTTTTCTATCGTCTTGGCGATTTTTATGAAATGTTTTATGAAGACGCCATTTTATGCTCAAGAGTTCTAGAACTAACCCTAACTGGAAAAGACTGTGGCGAGGAAAAGCGTGCACCCATGTGCGGAATACCATACCACGCAGCAGACACTTATATTGCAAAACTTATAGATGCTGGCTATAAAGTGGCAATTTGTGAACAATTATCTGAGCCAGAGCCAAACAAGAAAACTCTTGTTGAACGAGATGTTGTTAGAATAGTAACGCCAGGAACCGCCATCGAAGATGAGGTTCTTTCTGCAGATAAAAACAACTTTCTATGTTCTGTTTTTGTAGAAAAAGACAATATTGGAATATGCTGGGCAGACATTTCAACAGGGCTAATGGAAATGTGTGAGTTTAGAGGGCAAGACTCTATTAAGTATCTTGACGACACGCTTTCAAGAGTGCATCCGTCTGAAATTATATGCAATTCAAATGCTCTGCTAATTGAAAACAGCTTGTCTAGCATTAGGCTATCAAGCATACCTTCCTTTTATAAATATAAAGACGAATGTTTCGCTTTGGCAAACAGTGAAAGGCTTTTAAAAGACCAGTTTAATGTTAGAAACTTAGATGTGTTTGACGCAGGCTCAAAAAAATACGCCATCCGCGCTGGTGGCGGGCTGCTTTCATATTTGCAAGAAACCCAAAAGCGAACAATAACAAATATTAAAAAACTAAATGTTGTTAAAGACGACAGATTTATTCACATCGACATAAACACTCGCCGTAACCTAGAACTAACGGAAAGTATGAGCTTAAAGAGAAAGAAAGGTTCGCTTCTAGGCTTGCTAGATGTAACCAGAACTTCTATGGGCGCAAGAAAAATGAGGCTATTTATAGACCAGCCCCTTAGAGATGAAGCAGCTATAAACCAAAGGCTAGATGGGGTTTTAGAATTAACAAATAGTCTGATTTTAAGAGATAGTTTAACAGAGATTTTAGACACTGTTTACGATATAGAAAGAAAATGCAGTAAAATTTCTGCAGGAACTATTCAGCCAAAAGAGTGCTACGACCTTGCTAAAACTCTTCTTAAAATGCCTGAGCTTAAAAAACTTTTAAATGATTGCAAAAGCGAAATACTTATAAACGCAAATGCAAGAATTAAAGATTTGTCAGATGTTGCATCAATTCTTATAAGTGCTATAAACCCTGATAGTCCTTCAAACCTTAAAGATGGCGGATATATAAACAAAGGCTTTTCAAGCGAACTAGACCTTGTTAGAAACACTAGCGAATACGGCAAACAGTGGCTTGCAGAGCTAGAACAAAGCGAAAGAGAAAGAACAGGCATTAAAAACTTGAAAACTGGATACAACAGAGTTTTTGGTTACTATATTGAAATAACTAACTCATGGCTTGGTCAAGTGCCAGACAACTATATAAGAAAGCAAACAACAACCACATGTGAAAGGTTTATAACTCCAGAGCTAAAAGAAATGGAGTATAAGATATTAAACAGCGTTGAAGAATCGCTTAAAATTGAGGCAAAAATTTTCGACCAAATTAAAGCAACCCTTTCTACATACATTGAGGATATTCTAGACACTAGTGACTCCATCGCTCTAATAGACTGCTTGCTTAGTTTTGCTAAAATAAGCCTAAAGTATCACTACACAAAGCCTGTAATAAACAGCAGCATCAACCATATTAAAATTGTTGATGGCCGCCACCCTGTTGTTGAAGCACTTTTAACAAATGGCGACTTTGCCCCTAACGACACTCTTTTAGATAATTTAGAAAATCGCACTATGCTTATAACTGGTCCAAACATGGCGGGAAAAAGCACCTATATGAGGCAAGTTGCAATAATAACGCTTATGGCACACATTGGTTGCTTTGTTCCAGCAAAAGAGGCTGAGATAAGCATTGTAGACAGAATATTTACCCGTGTTGGAGCGAGTGACGACCTTGCGTTTGGGCAGTCTACCTTCATGGTAGAGATGACAGAGGTTGCAAACATAATCTCAAACGCAACAGATAAAAGTTTAATTATTCTAGACGAAGTTGGTAGGGGAACTTCTACCTATGATGGGCTTAGCATTGCTTGGGCAATTATGGAATATTTAAGCAAACACATAAAAGCAAAAACTCTTTTTGCAACCCACTATCATGAGCTTACCGAGCTTGAAGGAAGCATAGAGGGCGTTAAAAATTACAGGGTTATGGTTAAAGAATTTAACGACTCAATAATCTTCTTGCACAAAATTGCTCGAGGCAGTGCAAACAAGAGTTTTGGTATAGAGGTTGCAAAACTTGCAGGTCTTCCTAGCGAGCTTATTAACCGTGCTAAAGAGATACTAAAGGTTCAAGAAGAAGCAAACCATAGTGCAGCCGTTGAAACAGGTAATTTCACTAATATTGACAATTATCATCCAAATGGCATGGAAGTTATAAACATTCTTAAAGACATAGATATGGACACAATATCTCCAATAATGGCATTTGGAACTTTGCAAAACCTTGTTGATAAAGTTAAAAAATAAAGGAGCAAAAAATGGCAAAAATAAATGTTTTAGATAGTTCGGTTTACAACTATATTGCAGCAGGCGAAGTGGTAGAACGCCCAGCTTCTGTTGTAAAAGAACTTGTTGAAAACAGTATTGACGCAAAGTCTACTATAATTGAGATAGAAATCGAGGGTGGTGGCACCAGCAAAATAAAAGTAACAGACAACGGATCTGGAATTGAAAAAGAATTTTTAAAAACCGCCTTTTTGCCACACGCAACTAGCAAGATTGAAAAGGTTAGTGACTTAGACAATATCTTAACCCTTGGTTTCAGGGGCGAGGCTCTTGCCTCTATAGCCGCAGTGGCAAAAGTTACTATGACTAGTAAACCTGAAAGTCAAGACATTGGAAAAACAATATACATAGAGGCAGGTAAAGTTTTAAAAGAGCAGGAAACGGGGGCAAAAAATGGAACAACAACTATTGTAGAAGACCTTTTTTACTGTGTTCCAGCAAGGCAAAAGTTTTTGAAAAAACCAAAATCTGAAGAACAAGAGATAACAAACCTTGTTGCAAGATTTATTTTGTCACACCCTGAAATATCATTTACTTATCGTGCAGATGGCAAAACGGTTTTTGCCTCAACGGGCACAACTATTGAAGAGGCAATTTTTAGCGTTTATGGGAAAGAGGCGCTTTCGCAGTCGCTTAAAGTAAAACTTCAAAAAGATAATTTAACAGTTTTTGGTTACATTGGTAGACCAAGTTATTCTAAACCAAACAGAACATATCAAACTCTAGTTATAAACGGAAGATATGTTATAAATCAAACTGTTGCAACCGCCGTTACAAATGCCTATGGCGAAATGCTTATGAAAAGAAAGTATCCTTTCTATGTGTTGTATTTAACTATGCCATCTGATAGTGTAGATGTTAATGTTCACCCAAATAAACTAGATGTTAGGTTTGAAAATTCTGGAAGAATATACTCACTATTTTTTGAAGCGGTTTCAAGATGTTTATTAGACATGGACTATGTTGCCTCGGCAGAGAACATCATAGAGGAGTCTAGCGTAGATAAAGAGCTTAAAACTAAGCTTGAAAACCTAAAAGACATGGCAGATATTAAAGTGACCAGTGCCGAGCCTACTTCTTACAATAAACCAGCACCTAAAATAGACAAGGCTGGCGTAAATCTTAACCCATTTTCTTTCAATTCTTCTAGCTTGAGCAACACCGAAAAAAAAGAATACAAAGCAAAAATTGTAGATATGATAACAAATGTAAACTCCTCAGACAATTTAAAAGACGGCTTTGGTCTTGGCTCTAAGCTTTTAGAAAGGCTGTCAAAAACAGAAGAGGAGAGTAGTTATAATTCATCAGACTACATGGCTGAAAATGCCTCTCAAGAGTCTATGGGGCTAAACCCTAGCATTAAAAAAGTTGGCAAGGCGTTTAACACTTTTTTAATAATAGAGGTAGACAGCGACCTTTTCTTTATCGACCAACACGCAGCCCACGAACGCTTGCTTTACGAAAGATTTAAGGCGCAGTATGATGATAAAAATATCGTTGTTCAACCTTTGTTGTTCCCATATGTGTTGTCGCTCAACCCTCTTGAATCTAATATTCTGTTTGAAAATATAGACACTATCAGAAGTTTGGGCTTCGATATAGATGAGTTTGGTAGAAACAGCTTTAAGGTAAGTGCGGTTCCAGCAATAGTTAGCGAAATGAACTTCGATTCTTTCTTTTCTGGCTTTTTGAGCGAATCAAAAAATATTGCTAAAAAGAGTAGCGACCTAATTCGCGATTATTTAATGCAACACTCTTGCAAAAGCGCTATAAAGGGCGGAAATGACTTAACTGAAAGTGAAATCAATCAGCTATACAAGGAAATGAGCAAGGAAAAAATTGCTCTATTTTGTCCGCATGGCCGCCCTATTGCCATTAGAATAAACAAAACAGAAATTGAAAAATGGTTTAAGAGGATAGTTTAGTGGAAAAGCCTAAGATTGTTGTTATAGTTGGCCCAACAGCTGTTGGTAAAACGGCACTTTCTATAAAAATAGCAAAAGCATTCAATGGCGAGATTATTAGTGCAGACAGCGTGCAGGTTTATAAAGGGCTTGATATAGGCTCGGCAAAGGTAACAAGTGAGGAAATGCAAGGCATCCGCCACCACCTAATAGATATTTTAGAGCCTAATGAAGAGTATAATGTTTCTTATTTTGTTGACGAGGCAAAAAAATCTATTTTAGATATAATAAGTAGAAACAAATTGCCAATTATTGTTGGTGGAACGGGGCTATATGTGTCTAGTCTGCTCTACGATATTGGAGCGCAGTGTGGGAAAGATGAAGCGTATAGGGCATCTCTTGAAGAGATAGCTAAAAAAGAGGGCACTGCAAAGCTCCATAAAATGCTAGAGGAAGTAGATAGTGAAAGTGCTTTTCTTATCCACCCAAACCACAAGTCGAGAATAATAAGAGCTTTAGAAATTTATCATGTTTCAGGAAAGAAAAAGAGCGAAATAAAAAACTCAAGTGAAAGTAATTATAATTACTTCTTAATAGGTTTAACTTGCGATAGAGATGCCCTATACGAAAGAATAAATCTACGAGTTGATAAAATGATTGAAAACGGGCTAATAGATGAAGTGAGAAAGCTTATGGAGCGGGGCATCAATTTAAATAATCAAGCTTTCAAGGCTATCGGATACAAAGAAACTTACGCTTTTTTAACTAATCAATTAAGCGAAACTGAATATAAAGAAAAACTAAAACAAAACTCACGAAACTATGCTAAAAGGCAACTAACATGGTTTAAAAAAATGCCAAATATAAAATGGTATAACTATAATGACACAAATTTAATTATAAAAGATGTTGGAGAATTTATAGATGGAAAATGAAGAGGCAATATCGCTTGTTAACATTTGCGAAAAAGCTTTAAAAAGTCAGTTTGAAAAAATAGATAGCGTTGCATTAACAAACACTAAAAAGGTTTTAGACGCCTTTAAAAAAGCAAATGTAACTCTATCAAACATGGCATGTTCTAGTGGCTACGGATATGAAGACACCGCAAAGCCAAAGCTATGCTCGCTTTATAAAGAAATTTTTAAAAGTGAAGACGCCATTGTTTGCCCGCAAATAACCTGCGGAACCCACGCATTAACCCTTCCTTTATTTGGAATATTAAGACCAGGCGATACCATGCTTTCAATAACTGGCAAGCCCTACGACACTATGGACGATATAATAAACGGCGTGGAAAATAAAGACATAGGCTCGCTTAAAGACTTTAATATTAGCTACTCTTTTATAGAGATGAAAGGCGATAAGATAGATGTGGCAAAATGCCTAAAAACTATAGAAAAATTAAAACCAAAACTTATTTATATTCAACGCTCTCGTGGCTACTCTACGCGCGAAGCACTATCTGTTTACTATATTAAAGATGTTATTAAGAAGATAAGAGAAATAGATAATAAAACTGTAATAATGGTAGACAATTGCTATGGCGAATTCACAGAAGATATAGAACCAATCGAGGCAGGGGCAGATATTTGCGCTGGATCACTAATGAAAAATGCAGGTGGGGGAATTGCCCCAACTGGTGGATATATTGTTGGCAGGAAAGACCTTGTAGAGCTATCTAGCGGCAGGCTAACTTCTCCAACCCTTGGTATAGAGGTTGGCTCATATAACGCTAGCTATTATCCATTTTTTGAAGGAATTTTTGTTGCTCCTCATGTGGTTGCCTGCGCTTTAAAGGGCAACATCTTGCTTGGCAAGGTTTTATCAAAACTTGGAATAAATAGCATCCCTAAAGTGGGTTTCATACCTCACGATACTGTGCGTTCTATAATGTTTAACGATAAAGATAAACTTATCAGTTTTTGCCAGCTTGTTCAAAGCCTTTCACCAATAGATTCAAATGTAACGCCAATACCATGGCTTATGCCTGGCTATAAAGACGAGGTTATTATGGCGGCGGGAACATTCATTCAGGGGTCTACCATGGAGCTTAGCTGTGATGGGCCAATTCGCCCTCCATATATTTGCTATATTCAGGGCGGGTTAACCTATGAACATGTTAAAATACTTGCAATAGAAACTGCAAAATTGCTTTCAAATAGTTAAAAAAGCAACAAAAAAACACCATCTAGGGTGTTTTTTTATTTAAAATTTCATTTCTGCTCCTGTTATAGCGCAATAGAAATTCACATATTTTAAGCCCGAAACAGAATTTTTATTTTTAAATCTATAAACCTTGCCGTCCTTTAAACTTAGCTGAATTCCGTTAACTCCCTCAATGGCATAACCTTGAATCATTTTAAATGGTATGTTTATAGTTTGCTTTTTGTTAACAAGCTCAAAACCGTCAACATATAAATCTAACCTAAACTTGCCAAGACTTTTGTTCTTATAATTATCAATTTTAAGTTTTATATCAAAGCCCTCGTCTGAGGTGATAACAGTGTTTTTATCAAACTTACTGTAGTCCATATTTTTTAATTCTTGTTTTTGCCAATTATCCATATAATCCAGCCTATTTAGCGTGTGCCCCTCGATATAGCCATATTCATTGTAGGTTGCTGTGAAGCTACAGTTTTTGCAATAGATTTTATTGCCCTCACCATGTAGGGTAGAAATACCTTTACATTTAGGGCAAATGTATAAAAGAGTTTCGATATTTTCAGCCAAATTATTTCCCTTATAAGCTATCTTTTGCCTTTCTTGAACCTCGTAGGCATTTATTCTTAGGTTTGTTTTAACTATTTCAAACAATTCTTCAGGTGAAAGCTTGTCTATCTCTTCAACCGACACAATCTTTTTAACATAGCCATGAACCTTGCCTTTGCGTTTATTTTTAGTCCATCTAGGGGAAGAAAAATATCCACCTTCAATATTATAAATAACAACAGGCACCCTCAATTTTTTAAGAAGCTTACCAATAGTTGGCTTCATTAAACTCATATCACCTGCAAACGACTTGTTTCCCTCGGGAAATAAGGCAACCGAAGCTCCCTGCCTAATAACAGAAAAAATACCTCTAACTGTAGAAGCATCACTTGTTGATTTTGTTATAGGGATAGGGCAAACAAGATGCTCGATAAGCTTGCCAACAGCAAGAGATGAAATATGGTCGCTCATAACAAAATACAAAGGGTTATTAAAACTTTTTGCTATGAAAAACGCATCGTAATCTGTTGTATGGTTACCAAGCACAATGTATGGCGGTTTTATATCGCACTTTTCGCACGTATAGTTAAATTTTTTCTTTAAAATAAAGTGAGTAATAAAAGGGGATACAATTTTATTCCAAACACCATGCCTTTTTTTCACTTCAACAGTATTTCCAGTCATAAAAAACCTCTAAAATAATAATGATTTTTATAATTATATCATAAGTTTTCCCCTTATTCAAACTTTTACAGTAAATTTATAAAC
>USTP01000035.1 GCA_900557695.1 uncultured Thermoanaerobacterales bacterium
CGAGATGACGTCGAGTCTCGTGGGCTCGGAGATGTGTATAAGAGACAGAAAATACACATTTTAAAAAATAGGAGAAATAACATGGTTGATTTTAAATTACACAGTTTAAAAAATTTTGAGAATGCAGAAACAGAAGAATGGATAGAGGAGGGGATGAGAGATGTTGCAAGCAAGTTAGAACTAGACCTAGATGCCTTAACAGATTTTATAAATGATACTGAAAGGGAAATTGCAAGGCGTGCGAAATTTCCAACAATTGACGACAATTCTTTAGAAAGAAATGCTTTGCGAGATGATATACTTTTAGATTACGAAAATTTATTCAAAAGTGCATCTAAGGGCAGAACAGCAACGATAGTGTTAGGGCAAATTGCTGCGGGGAAATCATCCTTTTGTAGAAACTTAAGGGCAAAAACAAATGCCATGATTATAGATGTAGACTACATAAAGCAAGGGCATGGAAGCATGGATGCTTTAAGAAAAGACTTTGATTACGGCAGGGGAACAGATATGATTCATGAAGAAGCAAGTATGTTATCTAAAAAGTTACTTTCAAGAGTTAGTAAAAGCGGTTATGATCTTATTATCCCTAAAACGGGAATTGCGTATGATAGCATTTATAATATGGCTAGTCTGCTTAAAGAAAGGGGTTATAAAATAACTCTGTGTTATATAGATTTACCTATAAAAGCATGTATTGAAAGAAATTTCTATAGGTTTATAGATGAGTTTATGCAAGGAATACCATGTAGGTTGGTGCCTTTTTCAACAATAAGAAGTATTGACGACAAACCATTTAAAACTTTTCAAAAATTTTTAATAAACAAAAATAATGGACTTATAGATGAATTTAATGCTTATTCAAACGATGTTCCTAGCCACCAGCAAATGCAAAAAATTGACATTGCTGATATTTTGCAATATACTGAGGCTGAGGAGAGTAAAGAAGATGAGTAAAGCAAATCTAAATCAGATTGATTTACATATTCATAGTACATGTTCAGATGGGCAGTATGGTATAACCGAACTTCTAAATAAGGCTAATGAAATTGGGCTTAAGTATATAGGAATTGTAGATCACGACACTGTTAAAAATTTTAGCGAGCTTCAAAGAAACTCTTTAGCAGCGCAAATGAGGAAAGAGGGGGCTAAAATATATGCAGGAACTGAGTTTTCATGTATAATTGATAAATACAAACTTCACTTAATTGGTTATAATTTTAACTATACAAGTGATGTTATAAGCAACCTCATTGAGCACATTCAAGAACTTAGAAAAAGGAAACTAATAGACAAATTAGAATATTTACAAAAGCAAGGAATCTATTTTAAAGAAGAACAGATTAACTATCTTAAAGCTATTAAAAATGTTGGTAAACCCCACATAGCAAAGTGTATGATAGAAAACGGGGTTGGGGGCGATATAGACACAATTATTAAAAAATATTTAAATAATGCGGGTGTTTATAGAGTTCAAGCAAGCAGTGTTATAGAAGCTGTGCATAAAGCGAAAGGATTTGTTGTAATAGCACATCCATATCAAATTGCTGAGGAAAATCATGTGTCAATTAGCGAGGCAGAAAAAGTTTGGGAAAAACTTACTTTGATGGGGGTTGATGGGATGGAGTGCTTTTACTCAAAGTATGATGCAAGCCAAATCAATTATTTGGTAAATTTTGCCAATGCCCATAATCTGTTAATAACTTTTGGAAGTGATTTCCACGGCGAAAAGGTTAAGCCCGATGTGAAACTGGGTTGTGTGAAAAAGAATTAGTTTTTAATAGAAAAAGTTGTTTTTAATAAAAAATACGAAAGGAGCAATAAACATGAAAGATAAGTTAAACATAAAAATCAATTGTCATAGTTCTATTTGTATAAACGATAATATTTACATAGACCCATACAAAATTGAGGACGAGCCTCACAATGCCAGTGTGATTTTTATAACTCATCCGCATTACGACCATTTAGATCTAGAGTCTATCAAAAAAGTACTAGGTAAAGATAGCGTGATTGTTTGCACGGCATCGTCTGCTGAAGTTTTAGATGGTAAAGTTACCTGTCCGCTTTATATAGTTTGGCCAAATAAAAAGGGCGAGGTTAAGGGAATAAAATATTCCACTTTTCCTGCCTACAACGTTGGGCACCACCATTTTAAAGAGCTGGGCTTTGTTGGCTTTGTGTTGGAGATAGATGGCAAAAAATACACTATTTGTGGCGACACTGATGCAACGAAAGAACTAGAGCAAATTAAAACAGAAATTTTGCTTATCCCAATTGGTGGAACTTACACTATGAATGCCAAAGAGGCTGCTAATTTAACTAATATTATAAAGCCAAAAGTTGTTGTCCCAACCCACTACAACACAATTGTTGGTTCAAAAAAGGATGAGCAGGAATTTATAAGAAATCTTTCTAAAGATATAGAGGTGCTTATTTTAGTTAAATAAACCCTATTTTTATCCCTAAAACAAAATTTATAGGCAAACATGCCTTTTGGCAAACAGGATTTAGAATTATTGATTGCCCAAAATGTGAGAATGTTATGCTTTCTGCATTTGAAGAAAATGATTTGCTTCAAGTTATAAGGCTAAAAGCACTCAATGGTAAAGCCAAGATTCTTCAAAATCCGCAACTTAGGAACATCAAAACTAAAAAGTGAAGAAGAGCTAGAGGATGCTGTTTGTGGAAGCAGTTTAATAGAAAAAACTTCTTTAGATAATGAGAGTGGAGAGCCTGGCGATGAATAAGTTTTAATTATTTATTTTAATTTGGTCATATACGGTTTGTATATGGCTTTTTTATTATTCACTATATTTCGACCAAACACGAGAATTTATGCCACTTAGCAGTGTTTGGCTGGTAAAGCTTTTGTGTTAAACTTTTAACAAGGAGGGCAAAGTTATGGAAATAAAATATTCCTTAAGCGATAATGTTCTACAAGCCAACCTTAAGGGAGAGTTAGATGAATATACGGCAGAGTATGTTAGAATATCGCTTGATACGTTACTTAAAGATATGTCGTGCGTTAAGTCAGCAAAGCTTGTGCTTGATTTTTCGGGCGTAACATTTATGGACTCAACAGGTATTGGTGTGTTGCTTGGAAGATATAATAAATTTAGCAAAAACGACATATCTATGTTTATTAAAAACCCTCAAAACCATGTTGATAGAATTTTAAAAATGACGGGCATTTATAATATTATGCCTAAAATTTCGTAAGGAGATATTTTATGGAAGAATTTGAAAACAAGTTTAGCATGATTTTTGATGCGAAACTTATAAACGAAGGATTTGCAAGAAGTATGGTTGCAACATTTTGCGTGCAATTAAATCCGTCTGTATCTGAGATAAACGACATAAAAACCGCAGTGAGTGAAGCTGTAACAAATTCTATTGTGCATGGCTACGCGGGTGTAGATAAGGGAGATATATCGCTTTTTGTTGGGATAAAAAAGAATGTTGTGTATATAAAAATCACTGACTATGGCGTTGGTATAGAAAATATCGAAAAAGCTCGCCAACCATTTTTCACAACTAAAGCAAGCCAGGAGAGGTCGGGGATGGGCTTTACCCTTATGGAGTCGTTCATGGATAGCCTAAATGTTTATAACAACATAGAGGGCGGAGTAACAGTAGAGATGAGCAAAGAAATAAAGGCGTAGGGCAAAATATATGGATGAGTATAAACCACTCACTATAGATGAAACCAATGAGCTTTTAAGACAAGCAAAGAATGGCGAAAAACAAGCGAAGGAAAGGCTCATTCAGGGGAATTTTCCTTTAATAAAGTCAATTATTAAAAATTATCAAAACAAAGGTGTAGATTACGAAGATTTGTATCAAATTGGTTGCGTTGGCTTTTTAAAGGCAATAAATAACTTTAACGAGAGCTTTGATGTAAAGTTTTCTACCTATGCCGTTCCAATGATTGCTGGAGAAATAAAAAGATTTTTGCGTGATGATGGAAGCATTAAAGTTAGTAGAGCTATAAAAGCCTTATGGCTTAAAATTAGAGCCTATTTAGATGAACTTAGGAAAACTTCAAATAGCATACCAACTATTGAAGACCTTGCTAAAAAGTTTGAGGTAGACCCTGCTGATGTGATTGTTGCAATGGATGCCTCTCAGTCGCTTGTTAGTTTGAATGCGCAAATTGATGAGAATTCAAACAACTCACAAATAGTTCTTGATAAAATAGTGGCTGAAGAAAAAACAGAACAAATAATAGATAAAATATTATTGAAAGATGCCATAGTGAAACTACCAGAACGGGAAAGGAAAATTTTGCTTTTAAGATACTTTAGAGGTAAAACTCAAAGCGAGGTGGCTTCTTTACTGGGAGTGTCACAAGTTCAAATATCAAGGCTTGAGTCTAAAATTATTGAAAAATTGAAAAATAAGCTAAAATAAAAAAATTGCAAATTCATTTGTGTTTATTGCTAATTTAACGATTAAATTGGCAATAAACACATTTTTATTTGCAAAGAGCTTTAATGTTTATCTAATTGATTGTTTTCAAGTGTCGATATTCTAGGTTCTATATCTGTTTTGTATGGAACATGTTTAGCATTTTCATTATGGTTAATAATTAAACCAGAGTCTGCTTCACTATTTTGAGTTCTTAGTTTCTCTCTATTTTTATTATAATTTTTATCAATAAAAGTTTTATTAACTTGACTAGTTGGTGTTGTATTGTTGGTATTATTTTCGTTTAAATTGTCGGAATTGGTTAAATTTGGAGCAATATTTTCATTATTATTTGCATTATTTGCGTTTTTTGTTTTTGAAGTTAAGTTGTTTTCTTTAATCTCTGTGTTGTTTCTTTTGAGCTTTATTTCACTATTATTAACAACATTAAATTTTGTTTTTGTTGGCTCTTCTTTTTCACTGGTTGTTGTATCGCTTGTAATGTTTGTGGCTTGAGGGTTATTGCTTATTTTGTTTAAGTTAGTTATAGTTTTTTCTTCGGCTTCTAAGTTACTGGCATTCGATATATCTTTTGAATATGTTTGACCCTCATTGTTGCTGTTACACTCAGGGCAGGTGATATTTGCGTCATTATTTTCCAATGGTGTGTTGTTTGCTATTAAATTGTTATTTGTTTTATTTATTAAACTATCATTATAAATGCCATTGTTAATATTTGATAAATCTAACGAATTATCATTTTTTGCAATTAAAGCATTCTCTTGCTGTGAGATAATATTGTTTGGTTGATTATTATTATTTGGTATGTTATTTTCATCTGAAATTGCATTATTTGCATTATTTTTATTTGTGGTTATTTTATTTTTTGTTGCGTTGTTTGGGTTTATAATTTGATTGTCTTCTTGAATTGGTTCTATTTTTCTATTGATAGAATTGCGATTATTTGGATTATTTTTTATGTTTTCATTTAATGAAGATAAATTATCAAGATCGTTTATTTGGTTGTTGTTTGTATTGTCTAGTTTGTTTCTTCTATGCATTCGATTTATTTTTCTTTCACTATTTGTACTATCTATAATGCCTAAAATATTTTGATTATAATATGGGGAAGATGATGTTAAGTTTGAGTTTAAAATATTGCATATAGAATCAATTGCTAATAGTGATGAGTCGAGCTTGGCAAGTCTTGTGTCTATTGCTTCATTAGTTCTTATAATGTATGCGTTGATTAGTGGGGATGCAGAATTTGAATTGTATAAATTATTTGCTCTGTTTAGCTGATTTGAAATTATTCCGCGATTTGAATTTAGATAAGATGTGTTATCCTTTATTATGTTTATATAGGCATTTATTGCCGTTAAGCTTTCTTCACTTAACTTTATATTACCCTTGTATAAGTCGTTTATAAAAAGTAGCAGTTTTGCTCTTTTATCTATTAAACTAGATATTCTTTGCTGAATTTCCTCTTTGCTTTCTTCTATTGTGTTGGTTGAATAATTAACAACCATAGATGAGGAAGAAGTGGCTATATTATTATTTTCATTTAGATTGTTTGCTCTGTCAGTTATTTTGCTAACTGTGTTGTTACTAAATCTTATCCTTGCTGTATCTGTGCCACTCATACCTGGCTTTAACTCATAATTGTTTATATTTTCTTGGTTGTTATGATATTGCAAATGGTTTTCCTTGTTTGCAAATCTTGCTACGTTTTCATTTGCAAGGTCTGGCATTGGTCGCATATTTAAATTGTTGTTTCTTGCTATATTGTCTGTAGGGTATTGATTACATCTATTGTTGATTTCATGATGAGTTGATAAGCAATTGTTTTCTTTTGCGGAGTATGGTTCAACTTGTGGGAAGTGGCTTTGAGTTTGATTATTGTGGTTGTTTTGATAAGTTGTGTTATTTAAGTTAGCATTTATTTTACAGTTGTTATCTTGACTTAAGTTGTTTGTGTCGACAAGATTATTATCATCTAGAGTTGAATCTAAGTTTGAACCTGATATATTTGATATAATAGAAGAATCTGCCCAGTCTAAACTGCTTACAGAATAAACCAAACTGGCAATTGTGTCGTCTAATTTTTTTGCTAAGGTTTTTGATGAATTTCCACATCCTGTAAAAACCAACGAAAAACAAAGCAGTAGGCTTAAAGTAAAGCATGATATAATTTTTTTCATATTGTGTCCTCCGTTTTTTGTTAGTATGTGCTGTTTTTGTAAAATTATTTGCGACATTATTAAAACTTAATAGGTTTTTTCAAGTATAACTGTTTCAATTTGCACTTTTTATAGTGATAACAATTTGCTCCTTATGTATAAAATTTTGTTGTTATGCAATAATTTTAATAGTTTATATGTGAGGGGTTGTTGATGGATAGGCAAACTAGAAATGAAAAATATTTAAAATATGTTGAAGAAAAGTCGCCCAAAGCTGGGTGGTTTCATTCGCTTTTTCATGCTTTTATAGTTGGAGCAACTGTTTGTTGTCTTGGTCAAATGTTTTCTGATATTATTAGATCTTTTTATCCTATGATGGATTTATTAACTCTTGGAAGCTGGATAAGCATTATTGTGATAACTTTAACAATACTTCTAACGGCTTTTGGGTGCTTTGATAAAATAGCCAAGTTTGGGGGAGCGGGAACATTTATTCCTATTTCTGGTTTTGCGAACTCAATTGCGTCTTGTGCTATTGAGTTTAAAAAAGAGGGGCTTGTGTTTGGTATAGGTTCTAAAATGTTTTATGTTGCGGGGCCGGTGTTGGTTAATGGCGTTGCTTATTCGCTAGTTGTTGGTATTGTTTATTTTATTATCAGTTTGTTTTAGGAGGAAAGGCATGAAAAAACTTGGCAAGCAAACATACGAACTTGAAAAAGATGTTTCAATTATAACAGGTGTTAGTTTGGTTGGGGGCAAAGAGGGTCAAGGTCCACTTAAAAATTATTTCGACTTTATTGAGCAAGATGATAAAATGGGAGAAAAAACTTTTGAGAAAGGCGAGAGAAAGATGTTCTTGAAAACAATTTCTCATGCCATAAGAAAGTCGGGGGTGGATAAAGATAAGGTTGATTTATATGTTGGTGGCGATTTGATGAATCAATTAGTTAGCTCTAATTATACGGCAAGTGAACTTGAGATTCCTTTTTTAGGGCTATATAACGCGTGTGCCACAATGACGGAAAGCTTGATAATTGGAAGCACATTTTTAGATACAGGTGGAATGAGGAATATAATTTGCGCAACGGGTAGCCATTTTAGCACTGCTGAAAGGCAATATAGATACCCTCTAGAATTTGGAAATCAAAGGCAATCATATGCCCAGTGGACAGTTACTGGTGTTGGAGCAACCTTTTTATCGGTTGAAAAAAAAGCTAGTGTAAAAATAAAGAGATATGCGATAGGCAAGGTTACTGATTTTGGAGTGGTTGACATTGCAAACATGGGTGCTGCGATGGCACCTGCTGCTATGGAAACCTTGGTTGCCTTTTTTAAAGACACTAAAACAAGTCAGAAAGATTATGACCTAATTGCTACGGGTGATTTGGGAAAACTTGGGTCGGACATATTAAAAGACTTGATGAAAGAAAAGGGCTATGAATTAGAAACCAACTATATTGATTGTGGGCATATGATTTTTAATATTGATCAAGATACATTGCAAGGTGGAAGTGGGGCTGGTTGTAGTGCTAGCGTGTTTAATTCTTATATTTTAAGCAAGCTTGAAAGTGGAGAATTTAAAAGAGTTTTGCTTATTTCAACAGGGGCTTTGATGAGCACAACAACAAACCAGCAGGGCGATAGCATACCTTGCATTGCTCATTTGGTTATGATAGAAGGAGGGAAGTGATGGGCGAAGCACTGCTAATGTATTTAAAAGTGATTTTGGTAGGTGGAACTATTTGCATGATAGCAGAGCTGATAGTGATAAGAACCAAAATCACGCCAGCGAGAATTCTTGTTATATTTTTAATGGTGGGGGCTGTTCTTGGAGGATTTGGAATATATAATTATTTGGTAGATTGGGCTGGTGCAGGGGCTACGCTTCCAATAACTGGTTTTGGAAACTCGTTGGCAAATGGTGCAATAACTGCTGCTAAAACAGATGGCTTTTTTGGAGCGTTGTCTGGAGGGCTTATTGCAACAAGTGCTGGAATTGCTGTTTCGATAGGGCTTAGTTATTTGGTTTCATTCTTTGTTAGTTCTAGAACAAAGAAAGACTAAACAAAAAACATAAAGCATATATATAATTATGCTGTGCTTATCTAGAAAAACAAAAAAACATGGTGTAAAACGAAAAGTTATAGTATTTTTTACATGCATTTTATTTATTTTTGCACTTTTTGCTGTGTATATTAAAACGCTTGTCACCCCGCTTATAGTTGAAACAAGCAAGGCTCAAATTAAGGTTTACGCAACAAAAGCAATGAACTATGCCATAACTGAAGCGATGAGTCAAGAGGCAAATTACAATAATCTAATAAACATCACAACGGGTGAAGATGGTAAAATAAATTTAATTGAAGCCAATTCGTCTAAAGTTAATACCGTTAGCATGATAATAGAAAGAATAACCCTTGCACATCTTTCAGAAATATCTAAAACCAAAATAAAAATTCCTCTTGGTGCGTTCACTGGAATTTCACTGCTTTCAGGTATGGGTCCGCCTATGGAAATTGAAATTTATCCATATGGAGAAGTTTCGTGCAAGTTTTTGTCACAATTTGTTAGTGCTGGCGTTAACCAAACTCAACATAAAATATATGTTAGCGTTGATACTAAGGTTAATGTGGTGTTACCTTTTAGAACGGTTACAATTGAAATGACTAATGAGGTTTTAATTTGTGAAGGAATTATTATAGGAGAAATTCCTGAAACATACTTAAAGTCAAACACGCTAACAGAGATGTTGAATTTAATTCCAAGTTAATTAAAGTTATAGAACAAAATC
>USTP01000036.1 GCA_900557695.1 uncultured Thermoanaerobacterales bacterium
AGATGACGTCGAGTCTCGTGGGCTCGGAGATGTGTATAAGAGACAGATTTTATATAGTTTTCCATTCTTTATGCTTGCAATATACCTCTCTTTTACCTTTAAATCAAAGCTTTTTTCCATAGCACTGCTATAAAGGTCTATTTGTCCTTTATATTTTTTTAAAATATTTTCATTTGAAAGATTACCAGTTTTGTAGTCTATAATAACAAGTCCATCATTTTCAATTAAGCATAGGTCAACAATACCCTGAACAACAACATTGTCTTCTTTATAGGCGTCTTTATTAACAAGGGTTGCTGGAACAAACATATAAAATTCGCGTTCCTTTAAAATCTGTTTGGCGTTATCTATAAGCTTAGTAAACTCTTCGTTATTTAATAGCTTAGTTATTCCGCCTAGCATAACATCCTTAGCCTGCTCGCTTGTTATAGCCCCGCACTCGCAAAGCCTATTCACAACAGCTTTAACCTCTTCTTCAGTTTTTTCTCTTAAAGTTAACTGCTGCATAATTTTGTGCTGAAGAGTTCCGTTTTCGGCACTGCTTATCTCATTTCCATCTGACTCATCAAACAAAACAAAACTAGTAGAATCATCTAAATCTTCAATAATGCTGGTTACCGCTGTTTTAACAGGCACAGTTGTGCTGGCCTGATATTGATACTCACCATTTAAAATTTCTCTAATATTGCTAATTGTGTCTTCACTATAATCGCTAATAACAACCTGCCTTTTTTCTGGCTTTTCATCACTTTCTAAAAGCTTTTGAGCCTCTACAACAGTAACATCATAGCTAATATTTGGATGGCTTTCAGGGCGTTTGAACAAGTCGCCCATAAAATCTAAGAAACAAACAGGGGATGCGGGAAATTCGTCTTTAATTTTACTAAAATCTCCGCTACCAACAACATATAGATAATCTGTAGCTCTAGACAAAGCAACATATAAAAGCCTTTGCTGTTCTTCTAACATTTTTCGTGTTTCTATAAGTTTAACAGCCTCTTTTGCAAGGGTTGGCGTTTTGTATCTACCTGTTAGATCATAGAAATCAAGCCCAATCCCTAAATCTTTTGAAATAAGCAAATCTCCCTTAAGTGAATCAAAATTAAATTTTTTGTTTGCTTCAACTAAAAACACAACTCCAAACTCAAGACCTTTAGATTTATGAATTGTCATAACTTTAACCGCTCCACTATTTGGGGTTGATTCGCACTTAACGCTAGCAAGAGCTGTGTCTGTTAAATACTCATAAACGCTTTGCTCTGGAAGTGAGGTTATGAACCTTTGCAATTTTTGCTTTCTTTTTTGCCCGTCCTTTTCAAAACTCATCTTCACTTTAACATTTTTAATTGCAACAATTTGTTTTGCAATTTCTTTCACGCTTAAAAATGTAGATTTCCGTCTAAACTCGCCCAAAATTTTAAAAAATTCTTCAAGTTTTTGCATAAGTGGCGCTTCAAGATTTCCGCTGTTTGCTGCATTTATAACGCAGCCATAGAAAAAGTTATCTGCTCCGCCTGCAAGTTTAATTTGAGCCAGCTCATTTGCAGAAAAGCCAAATAATTTAGAATACATGCATGAAAATAGGCTATAGTCTACCCTTAAGTTGGCAATAGTTTCTAGAAAACTTCTAATCCCCTGAACATATTCATCTTCTAAACACTCCCCCTCTATATCGGTGCTAACAGGTATGCCTTTAGCCTCTAAAGTTTGGGTTAGTTTTGTTAAAAAGGCGTTTCTTGATTGCGCAAGTATTGTTATATCTGAATACTTAATTTTGCGTAGCTTACCATTTTCGCCCATAATTTTGCCGTGAAGTAAGAGATGTGCAATTTTACTTGCCACTAAAAGCCCCTCTGCCTGCCCCAGCTTTTCAAGCGACCCACTATCTTCCTCATCTTCTTTAACGCTGTATAGAGTTATCTCTTTTTCTTGCTTTTTATCAAGTTCTGCTGAATCCGCCCAAAATAGTTCCACTCGCTTTTGGTCATCTTTTTGCGCGTCAGAGCCAGTGGCAAGCCTTGCTTCTTGTTTGTAGTTTACGCCACCAAACTCCTCAGTCATAGTAGCATCAAAAATTTCGTTAATAAAATTTAAAATGCAACTCTTACTTCTAAAATTTGCGTTTAATGATATAAGTTTACCATGGGCAGGGTTCTTAGAAAAGGCATTATATTTGCTTAAAAAAATCTCGGGGTCGCAAAGCCTAAATCTATATATACTTTGCTTAATGTCCCCAACCATAAACCTGTTGTTGCCTTTAGAAAGCAAAGTTAATATTTCTTCCTGAACGCCATTTATGTCTTGATACTCATCTACAAACACATAGTCATACTTATCCCTTATTTCATTTAAAGCCGTTTCGCTTTTTAAAACCTTTAATGCATACTGTTCTAGGTCGTTAAAGTCTAGCCCACCCTTTTCTTTTTTTAAAGTTTTAAAAATCTCTTCAAACTCAAGCGTTAGCTTATATAAAGCAAGTATTCTTTTCTTTGTTGTAGAAAGATTCTCTTTTATATCTTCAATATTGTCACACAAGGCATATTCTTTAATTTTTTTAATTTTTAAGCTCACTTCTTCCTTTAACGCCTTTGCTTCTTCGGCTAAAAACTCCTTACCCTCACTTGCTTTAGGAATGTTTGGCATCCTTGGAATGTTAACTAGCCTCTTTGCATTATCTAAAAACGAAGAATCATATCTAATAAGTTTCACTATGCTTTCTAAACTCTGCAAATAGGCAACTAGGCTAGTTTCCTGCACGCTGGCGCACTTGTTTATAAGAGCAGAAACTTTATCCTCCATTCTTTTCCTTTCAGCTTTCATATGCGCCAAAATCACCTTTGCACCAGTATTTTCATCTAGGTTTTCGCTATATAAACTATCAATCTTTTCTAGAACCCATTTTTCTCTGTCTACAATCGAGCAAAGAAAATCATAGAACTTTAAAATTGCATTCTTTAGCCCAGTATCTTTTCTAGACTTTGAAAAAATGTCAATAAGTTCAAAGAAATCTTTATCCCCTTGCTCTGCCTTTAAATTAAAAAGTTTGGTTAGGGCTTTTTCTTTGCTTGCATCAACATCAGTTTGGTCAAGCACAATAAAGGTTGGGTCTAGCCCCACTTCATAAAAATATGCTTTTAATAGCCTTGCACAAAAGCTATGAAGGTTCGACACATCTGCAGTTAAAATGTCGTCTAGCTGAGATAAAATAAAAGGTGTTGGTTCTAATGAGGTTAGTTTTTTTATAAGCTTATTTTTCATGTCGCTAGCACTGGCTTTTGTAAAGCTAATAATTAAAAATCTATTTATTGGCACATTTTCTTTAACAATAAGGTCGCAAACTCGCTGAATCATAACAGTTGTTTTTCCACTTCCCGCCGCCGCCGACACAAGCAAATTATTCCCTCTAAAATCTATAACTTTTTGCTGATCTAAAGTAAAACTTAGGTTTTTTGCCATATTTTTCCCCCTAAGTAAAAATCTTTTGTATTTTTTATATGAGGTTCTCTAACCGACTGATAGTCGCTAGAAACAATGCCACAAACATTTCTAAACTCGCAAAAGTCGCAAGTTAGCCCACCATTTTTTTTGAATGGCGAAGGAGCGTAGTGGCCACTAAGTATTTCATCTACTGCTTTGCTTGCAACTGCCCTAGCATAAGATGCAATGCTTTGCATCTGTTCGTCAGTAAGCAAACCATTGTTTTGCTTGAATTCAATTATTCCATTTTTTAAAAGAGTTTTTTCTCTTCTAATTTCAGGAAAAATAAACCTACTTTTAGGATTATCTAGGCTCAGGGTTTTATCCATGTTTAAAATGGCATCTTCGTTGTTTAAAATAAACCCTTTCATTTTATATGCCTCAAGCGCACCTTGCTTTGTTTTGGCAAATTCATTTCGTATAGGAAAATATAAAACTCCCGCAGGCTGTTTTTTTAAATTACCAAGAGCTGAAAGATATAGCGCCAACTGAAGCTTTCTACCATAATAGATATCTTCAGGCGATGATTCTATTCTCCCTGTTTTATAGTCTATAAGTCTATAGAAGTGCTCATTTTCGTCTATTCTATCAATTTTACCAACAAGCTCAATATTTTCTTCTTCGTTTAAAACTATTCCCTTATAGGCCCCATCTTTGCCAAACCAACTCTCTATTTTAGTTGGCACAAACAAAGAAGCATTTAACTCGTCATAAAGTGCTATAAGTAGCCTTTCAGTTTCACTTTCTAGTATTTTTATTAAAACCCTGTTCTCATCTTCACTATATTTTTCATTTTTTAAAATGTTTTTTAATACATTTTTTGCAAATTTTGTCGGGTCTACATCTTTGTGTTTCAAATAGTGGTTTACAAACTTTTCACAAACCTCATGCAATATATCTCCCACATCTAATGCTCGCATGCTAGCCATTTCTCTATCTTTAAGCTTCAAGCCATAATTAACAAAATGCTTAAACGGGCATGCAAAATACCTTTCAAGCTGAGAGATGCTGGTAACAGATTTTGGAAAGAACAGATTTTTTGCGTTTTTAATTTCTTCTTTTCTTTCCTCTTCATTTATAAATTCAAAGGCTTTTCGAGTTCCATCATCAAACTCAGGTTCTAAAGCCTTATAAAGGCTATGGATATTATGAGTGCCTGCCTCAAGATTGTAGCCATCTCTATATTTTTTAAGGCTTTCAGACAAATACATAGTTGCAACAAAGTTGCTTCCAAGGCTAATTGCCAACTTTTTTCCCGAATAATCTTGTGGCTCTTCAACAAATGGCGAAAATACTTTATTTATACCTATTTCTTCCCCTTCTTCATCCAAAAACAGTGATGAAAGGCTTTGCATAATAGAACTCATCATGGTTTCTTCTCCACTAGAGCTTATTTGAGAAAAACTTATTGTTAATTTATCTAAAGGAAGGGTTAAAAGTTCAAAAACTTTATATCGCTCCCTTCTGTTTATTGTTCTAATTGTTGGCTCAATCTTTTTTTCACTTAGCCCCTCAAGCGAAATGATTTCTGCATCTTGAATAAGTCCCAAATCTTGTTCTCTTTTAGGAAACTGCCCGTCTGTTGCCCCCAAAACATAAAGATTTCTTACCTCGAAAATTCCATCAGGCTGAGTTACAATGTTAACGCAATCTATACTGCTAGGAAGAAGCGAAATATCAGCAGCCTCAAGCCCGCTGATAAACAAAGTATAGAAGTCATCAAGCTTCATTTTTTGACAGCCAAGAAACTGCGAAAGCATGCTAAGCACTTCTTTTGCCTTTGAAAGCGATTGACTGGTTGCAAGAGAAGCACGAATTTCCCCAAGTTCTTCCTGCGATTTTTTAAGTTTTTCAAGCTTTTCTTCTATCTTAAACTCCTCAAAAAACGCAAGAAGTGCCTCACAAACCTCGCCAGCACGCATATTTTCATTGTAAACGGCAGAAAATTTACCCACAACCTCATAAATTTTCTGCCGAACATATTCGCTAACTTGCAAAAACTCGCCTTCCCCATAAGTAAAAGGCTTCAAAAACTTAGCATGGTTAATTCCATATTTTAAAACATAATTTTCAAAGTGGTCTACCACATCGCTATCAAGCTCCAAGAGAGCGTTTCTTGCAAAAGAAATAACATCTTCACTATCTAGGTTTTTTCTAATGAGCATAAACAATAGCTTTATAAAAACAAATAATTGGTGAGTTTCAAATTGATAAGGCTCTGAAACAAAGTATGGCACCGAAAACTCTTCAAAAGCCTGAACCACGCTATCTTTTATGCTCTCGCTTGCAAGGTAAACATAGTTGTCTTTAAACCTACATTTTTTATTGAGAACATCTGCCTTTATTAAACTTGCAACCCTCCTGCACTCTATGTCTTCACTAGGGCAGCCAAACATGAAGATATTACCTTTGGTTTTAAGCTTGCCATGCGGATAGGCATATAAATTCTCGTAAATATGTTTAAAATCTCCAGCAAGTGGTTTTTCTATAAACTTGGGCTCATATTTAATGTTTAAAGAGTCTGCCACCTGTTTTAAGTGTTCAAACACTTCGTTATCTGAAATATGTGCATTTTTCTTGCTTTCATGCATAAAACTTGCCGACACTGTAACAGAAAGTGCATTTTTTACAAAACTTTTAATAACACTACAGGCGCTTGCGGTTAGGGCATCAAAGCCAACTACAGCTATATGCGAGCTTTTAATTTTATCAGAAAGTTCAACTTGCTTTTCTAGCATAGTAAGCTTATCAGACGGGTCGATAAGTTCTTCACCTAAATAGTTCTCATAAGCATCATAAATAAGTGCAATATCTTCAAGTTTAATTTTTAGAGCAGTGTTACACTTTTTAGCAGCTTCACTAAGCTCTATTGGCGATATACCGCTTGATTTTAATTGCTGCAAGGTTTCGTATATGTTTTCTGCAAAGCCCACCGTTCCCGCGGTTTTTTTATAGCAAACAAGGTCACCCGATATTGCCATTATAATATTTCTAACAATCATAACACCCGCTTCTTTATTTAACGGATAAATGGGCTTTATTTGAACTCTTTTTAAAAGCCTGTTAAAACTATAAATATAAATATTTGCAAACGCATGGCTTTTGCTTGCCGAGAGCAAAATTCTTTCCGCTTCTAGCGTTTTAGTTTCAGGAGCAACAACTATATAGCTTCCTAGTTTATCCTTTTCTGCTTTCTTTAAAAGGTCTAAAAGACAAAGCTTCATAGCATAATCTGTTGTGCTAGATAAAATAAAGTCCATCTTCATAACCTTTTCCCTCCTAATAAACTCAAAGTTATTTTACCAAAAAAAAACATGCTTAGCAATAAAATACTATTTTTTGTAGTATTTTAGTACTTTTATAATAAACGCTTTTATTTGACAAAACTTGTGCATAAATATAATATAACTATATAGGGAAAACATTATGGAATACTATATCTACATTATTGCCAGTCTACTTATACTGCCAGGGCTTATATATGGCATGTATGCGCAGGCAAGCGTAAACAAAACTTTTAACGCCTTTAAAACTATTGAAAGCACCTGCGGTAAATCGGCAAGCGAAGTTGCAAGGCTTATGCTAGACCAAAAGGGGCTCTTTGATGTTAAAATCGTGAAAATTAACGGCAATTTAACAGACAACTACAACCCTAAAACAAAAACCCTTAGCTTGTCTGAATCTACTTTTAACTCAAAATCTGTTGCAGCCATTGGGGTTGCTGCACATGAGGTGGGCCACGCCTATCAACACAGCGAAGGATATTTGCCAATAAAAATTAGAACAGCTTTTGTTCCTATAGTAAATATTGGTAGTGCCCTGTTTTGGCCCCTAATAATTATAGGAATACTGCTCATGCTTTCTGCAAGCCTTGCCCACGCAGGGGAAATTGTTGTGTGGATAGGCGTTGCACTATACGGTTCTTCCACTCTCTTTTGTTTAATAACCGTGCCAGTAGAATATAATGCTTCAAACAGAGCACTAGCAGCGCTAAGAAGTTTAAATATTCTAGAGGCAAATGAAATTCCTATGGCAGATAAGGTTTTAAAAGCCGCAGCCAAAACCTATGTTGCAGCTTTAATTGTGTCTGCGCTGTACTTTATAAGATTTTTTATGTATATATTCCTGCTTCTTGGAAAAAACAGAGATTAAAAAAACAGGGCAAACCCTGTTTTTATATTCTTTTTATTTTTCTTAATTAAAAAGGTAGCACGCCTGGGAAGAATGTGAAGATAAATATAACAACCCAAATAGCAAGGAACAAAATTCTTAAAACTATGGTTCTTTTCTTTAACGCATCCATGCAAGATATGATTATTAAAATCATTGGGCCATAAAGCATACAAACTGAAATAATTTTGCCTAAAATGCCTTCCATGTCAAAATAATTAAAGTAGGCATTTGATACATACAAGATGTAAACTAGCGTTAAGATAAGTGCCACAACCTGACCTAAAACATCCCAAAAGTTGCTTTTTCTTTCGTTATTTTCCACCTTAAGCTCCTCCTTTTATTTCTTTTGTACAACCACTTTAAGTTTTGCCACAACGCCTTTATAAAGCCTAATGTTAACTTCATAATTGCCTGCATTTTTAATAGGTGACGCAAGTTCTATTTTCTTTCTATCAATTTCATAGCCCATATTTAATAGCTCTTCGGCTATTTCTTTAGGGCCAACCGAACCAAAAGTTTTGCCATTTTCGCCCATCTTAACAGATAACGAAACAGTAACATTTTCAAGCTGTTTTGCTAAAGCCTTAGCAGCTTCAGTTTCTTCTTTTATCCTCTTCGCTTCTTGAGCCTTTGCTTGAGCATTGATGTTTAAATTTCCAGCATTTGCAGGAACAGCCAATTTGTTTTTCAGCAAATAGTTGTTTGCATAGCCATCACTAACAGAAACAACATCCCCTTTCCTGCCCAAACTTTTCACGTCTATAGTTAAAATAACCTTCATAAATTTCTCCTACAAGTTGTTTCTATTATAACAATTAAATTAACCCGGGGTCAACAATATTTTTAACTATTTTTACCTGTTTCCCCAGAATAAAGAAGATTGGCACTGTCTATCTTTTTAATAATAGATTCACGCACAGCAAAATCTTCAAGCTTTTTACCATCTTTTCTTGGCTCTAAAGTTAAGGTTCTTTCATTTTGTAAATCTCTTAAGGCATCTAACTCTGATCTTTTACCATCTTGATTTCGAGCAATTTCATAACCATATAACCCAGCAAAATGGTTTATCAAAAAAGGCGTAAATATTTTGTTGTCGAAGTGTTCTATTTCCGGCAAATTAAGCTTTTTAACATCAAGCACATGCGGTTTGTTAGAACCTTTTAAAACCCTATCAAAATCTGGAAGTAAACACTTTCTATATTCTTGCATATATTTGTTTATTTCTTCTGATCTCCAATCTTTAAATCCCTCCATATGCGAAAAATATGGGTATTCGCTTTTTAATCTAAAGTCTAAAGCATTTAAAATTTCCCAATAGCAAACTTCATCCACGCTTAAAACATTAGGGATAAACTTTTTGCCACCATAAATATCACGCGTGTGACGAACTACGCCATGCATAATTTTTTCTAAGTCGCTATATTTCATTTTAACATAAATTGGATACATAATAACTACACCTTCTTCTTATAATAATATTATTATACATCCATATCCTTTAAAGCTGTCTCTTATACACATCTGACGCTGCCGACGATCTTACGCGTGTAG
>USTP01000037.1 GCA_900557695.1 uncultured Thermoanaerobacterales bacterium
GATGACGTCGAGTCTCGTGGGCTCGGAGATGTGTATAAGAGACAGGTATATTACAATTTGGAAAGCAAAATATTTTTTGCCAAGATCTAGCCCCATAGAGGCAATAAGGTCGAAAACAACCGAAAGTATACCAAATGAAACAGTTATATTTTGCCAAACCTCACTTGCGTCTTCCACAAGCGTAACAATAGTTATAAGCACAACCGCCAAAGCAATAAGCCCAAGCGATAACCAGCCAATAATTTTGTTTTTAGGAACCATATTAAGGCTGTTAATTGCAAAGAATCCACCAACAGCAAAGCTACCTAAAATTAGTAGCGCATCGCCTTGCCTATTCCCAAAAATATCAAAATCAAAAAGAGAGCAAATAAGAGCAAATGCAACAAATATAGTTAATGCAATAGTTGCCCACATTAAAATTTTCTTGGCTTTTTCCATATTAAAAACTCCAACTTTATATATTGTAATAATTATATAAATTACAATTATATTATGTCAACGGAAATTATATATTGCTACAAATGCATGTTTTTATAGAAAAACATCCAAAATTACTTATTCCAAATTTTTACCCAGCCCAAATCAAGCCACAACTTAATTTCATCATAACACCAAACATTATCACTTGGCATTTGTAAAATATATAACTCAATGTTTTTGTTATAAAGAAAGTTTTGGGTTATTGCAAAATTTAGTTCAGCAAACCCAGAAGCCCCTACATATCCAATAGTTCCCTTTTTATCAAAGTTAGCCAGAAGCAAAATATCAGTGTTCATTAAATTTTCATAAAACTCTTTATGAACTTTAGGGTAAACCCGCATAAAGTTTTCCCCCTCAATTGGCTTAGGATAATCAAGAATAATATAATCTTTTTTTAGCTTATTTACAATGTCGCTTATTTCTTTTTGTAAAGACGCGCTACCAGATAAAACTATAGTTTTCATTTACTAGCTCCTATAAATTTAAGTTTTTAATTTTCTCGATAATTTTATTGTAAATTGGTATCATGTGTTGCTCTTTAGTTGTTTCCATAAGTTCGCTAAAGGTTAGCCACGCCACATTGCTATTTTCATCTGGTTTTATTTTAACCTCATCTTCTTCATTTGCTTCAAATAAATAAGTAACATTTAAGTGTATATGCGCACTTACATACTTCCCTCTTTTATAATGACCATGCACAGGCACGCTTTCAATAGTAATTGGCGTGCTTAGCAACACTCTAAAATTTTTAAGAGAAGTTTCTTCCCTTAATTCTTTTTCTGCAACATATAGCATATCGTCATCCCCATCTGCATGCCCTCCAATCCATGTCCAAGATTCATAGATGTTATGGTATATGCATAAAATTTTATTTCTCGCCTTGTTTGTTACAAAACATGCACTCGTTAAATGCGCCATTTCATTTTCACGAGTTAAAATTTGGTCTTTATGTTCGCAGTCTATAAAAAACTGCTTATCTTTCTCTTCTTGTGCATTGTATGGTACATAGTTTTTAATCATTTCTATCGTCTTGCTCATTTATTTCTCCTTAATGCGAGTATAGCATATCTACTTTCAGCTGTAAAATCGTTTATTGTTTTAAAAATTATTACTTAAACTATTTAAAAATGGTCCTAAATAATTCTACTAATAAGAGTTGTGCCCTGCCAATTTTGAGAAATTTTAACAAAAATAAAAAACCGCTAAATCCCAGTGACTATAAGGGATTTGGCGGTTTTTGAAGTATGGAGCTGATGGCGGGAATCGGACCCGCGACCTACACCTTACCAAAATTAAAATAAAATTATTTTAACTTTCTCCATTAGTGTTTATTTCCGTATTTTTCACTAACTTCTGTGGCTTTTTTAAAGGGTTTTAGGCATTTTTGTTATTTGGAGTAATTTTTGTGATTTGTGCTAACTTTTGCTAAAAATTTTCACACTTTTCTCACACTTTTTTATTTTACAACCTAATATGCTAGCCTTGATTATGCCTCTTATGCTTACATTTATATTATACCTCAATTTATATAATTTTGCAACTAAATACACAAAAAAAGAGAATTGATTTTAATTTTTTCAATTCTCTTCATCTTCATTATTGTTCTTTATCTCTAATAAATCTTTATCTTGTGCATTCAGTGGGGAAATGATTGATTTACCCAGTTCCTTTTCTATATCTTCTCTTGTATTTCTTGCTATGTTTCCACCTCTTCTTGCTATAGATTTATTTTCACTAAAACTTTGTGGATTGCTTTCTTTTGATATTGCTGTTGTCATTACTTCTGCAAGTTGATTTAGTGTCAGTTCTATATCTGTCATATTATCCCTTAAATTTTCTTTCTTTAAGTTTTTTACTGCTTTATATTCCTTTACTGACATTCCAGACCAAGCCTTTGTCATTTCATCTGTGAGTATTGCAAATTCTAGGCTTGTTTTAACTCCTTTGTCTTTCCATTCGTCTGTCAATTTTTTTCTTATTTCTATTCCTTTTAGCCTTTCTGTTATCCATCCTTCAGTGTAACCTTTTGCTCTATATAGTTCCAAACCTCTTTCAAATGCTTTTTGTGGGTCTGCTATTTCGTCTAGGCGGTCATTTCCAATCTGTGCAAGCCACATCTTAAACGGTTCTGCTTTTGGGCTAGGAATTGATTGTATAAGCCTTAAAATACCTTTTGTATTTAATACATCGGTTAAGTAATATTTCCCATCAGAAGATTGCAATTTCAGTTGTCCCACATCTTGGGACAACTGACTTCCTTCTTGTTTTAATTTTGTTTTTAATGCGTTCCAATATTTGCGTGGGCGAGGGCTATCGGTTAGAACTGCTATCACATCGACTACACTGAAATACCAATCTTCTTCATTTGCATTCCATTGTGTCCTTATTTTCTTTTCTTCAAATACTTTTATGTTTGACATTTCTTTCTCCTTTTTTATTATAGCATATTTAATTTAAGAATTCATTGTTTTTAAAGATTTTGCATTAGAAAATATGGAATCTATTGCCTTTGCCACCGCTTTATCTGGGTTGTTTATTAAATGAGTATAAATATCAACTGTAGTAAATACGAACTATAGGCGGTCAAGTTTTTGTTTATTGCGTTTAAAATCTATGCCGTTTATATTGTCTATGAGTTTATAGTAAATATGAATTTTTCGAGGTTCTTTACTTCCTTTAATGTATTTATCTATTGTTATAAATTCTATTAGTTCTAATGCCATTTCTCGAGTTAAAACGGGTGTTTCTATATACTTTTTCACTCTTTGTATAAACTCATCAACATTTTTCTTATTTTGTTCTATTTTCTCTATGCTTTTATTTATTTGCGCAATCTCTTTTTCTAAAATTTCCTTTTCTTTTTGATAATTGTTTAGTAGTGATATGCAAATATCTTCTGAGATTTTATTTAAAACTTTATCTTCATAGGTTGATTGAATTAGTTTATTAACATCATCAAGTCTTTTTACTTTATTTTGCAAATTTTTATTATCAATTGAAAACTTTTCTTTTTGCAAACTTTCTTGTCTTTGCAAAAATTCTTTTCTTGCTTTTTCTTCATTAAAGTTTATAAAGTTTGCCTTTGATTTTATATCTTGCAAAACAATATTTTCAATATCATCAATCTTTATCATGTGACTTGTACATATTCTTGTCCCAAAAACTTTAAACCCACCACAATTATAATTTGCTTGTCGGTATATTCTAGGCCCATTTCTTGAATGTCTTGTATTATTCCAACCTATGTGCATTTTATTTCCACAATCTTCACAATACATTAGTCCTGAAAGCGGATGTACAATATCATTTGATTGAACTTTTCCTTGACTTACAGACCTTTCAATCTCTTTTACCTTATCCCAAAGTTCTTGCGAAATTATTGCTTCATGAGTATTGTAAATTATCACTTTTTCTTCATTTGGCCTTTTTATTTGCTTTCTATTTTTATAAGAAATATTCGTTGTTCGTAGTTGAACCAAATGCCCTAAGTATGTTGGATTGCGAAGTATTTGCTTTACAACATCACATGTCCAAAGATGATGACTAAATCTATATACCGTAACACCAAATTTTTGAGTCCTATAATCTGATGGAATTGGAATATTCTCATCATTAAATTTCATTGCAATGTGTTTTGGACTAATCCCACTTGCTCGCATCTCAAATATTCTTCTTACATTGCTTGCTGCAGGTTCATCTATTATTGGAAGTTTCTTTTCGTCAGTTCCTTTTACATAACCATAAGGTGCATAGGTTGTTCTATATTTCCCAGCTTTTGCATTGGCTTCAATTACTGCTCGTATTTTTTTACTAGTATTGGCCGAATGCCATTCGTTAAACACATTCATTATTGGCATCATATCCATGCCTGTTGTATTTTTTGCAGTATCAACATTATCATTTAAGGCAATAAATCTAATGTTATACATTGGAAAAATGTAATCTGTATATTGTCCAACTTGAATATAGTTTCTTCCAAACCTAGACAAATCTTTGCAAAGTATTGTGTTTATTTTTCCACACTTAGCATCCTCTAATAATCTTTGAACTCCCGGCCTATCAAATGTTGTTCCAGAATATCCATCATCAACATATATTTCTATCAAATTCCAACCTTGCTCTAACACATATTTTTCAAGTATAAGTTTTTGATTTTCTATTGATAGAGACTCCCCATTTCTTTCATCATCTCTTGATAATCTTGCATATATACCTACTTTAATTTCTTGTTTTGATTCCATTATTCCTCCTTTTAGAGAAACCAAAACACTGAAAGTAAATACATTTTTATTATAACATAAAAAATGCTAAACTGACAGTGTTTTTAGAAATCTCTTATAACATTTCCTGATATGCTTGCTTCTGGGCAAGATTAATTATAATTTCATTCAAATTTTTGCTTCCAACAAAGTGACTGATTACTATATATTTTTTATCTTTAATAACATATTCTTGTTTGCGTGTTGGAAAGTTTGAAAATTCTTGTTTTAAGTTTTGTAATTGTTTTTTCATTCATTACCCTCATCATAAAAAACTCCTTTCTATTAAATTTTGTCATAGTTCTTTTACGCATCGAGCGAAAGACTTTAGGCAATATACTAAATAAAAAAGTGTTAGGTATCCTAACAGCTTTCAAAAAATGACGAGAAAACAAAAAATTGCTTGATTCTACAAAAGTCCTTTATTTTATGGATATTTGTAGTTATCAAAAGCAATTTGTTTCTCGCTTATCCTGTTTTCGCGTCAAAGCACTCACTTTTGCTCAAAATTGCAAATAATATTTGCAATTTGTATCGCCTTTTCGTTCGGCTTTTCCTTTCCCCAAAAACTCTAGCAAGCAAGAGTTGTTCGGGGACCCCAATTTTATATTTTTACATCTCAAATTCATTTTCATATTGTTCTATCAAATTTTGATATCTCAATTCTTCTAACTTATTATAAAATTCTTGAAATGTCTTTATTATCTCATAATTAACCTTTTGACTGATATATAAACACTCTTGAATTTCATTAAAAAGTTTTTTCTTTTGCTTTATTTTTTGTGCTTTGTATTTTGCATTTAATTTTAATCTTTCATTATCTTTTGTTTTTAATTTTTTCGCTTCTTCAATAACAACATTTCCAATTCTACGGTAAAAATCTTGCATATATTTTTTCTCAAAAGTAAAAGGTTGTTTAACGCGATTTCGCTTGCAATATGTTTCAAACTTTTCATCTTTCTCTTTTGCTAAATTTATAAAATCTTCCTTTAAAGTTTTTGCTTGATAGTCATTTGACAAAATGTAATTTGTAATACTATCAATCTTAGGTTTTAGTGACTTCATATTATCACAATCATAATATGTGTGTCCGGTTTTTGGAAATTCGTTTGCAAGAGTTAAAAGTTTATTCTTTAAAATATATCCGACATTTGTCATTAAACTTTCTTTCATTTTGTCATTTAGTCTTTTTCTCGTTAGTATTTCTCTTGCTTTAAAATCTGTCGCAGACAGTTCAATATTTGCTTTTAACTCATTGATTTTATTTAATGATAACTTGCCATTAGAGTATCTCTTTCCTTTTTTATTTGGTCGTATTCTTTGTGGACTATTTTCAAAAAATGAAATGTGAATATGTCTGTTATCTGTATTCTCGTGAAGTCCCGCAAACCAAATTATATTATTGGGATTTAGTCCATCACTTTTAAAAAATTTTGGTAGTTCACTTTTAATCAAATTGTATGCTTGTTCATAACTATCACACCAAGTTTTACCAAACTTTTCTTCAAAACTTATAACCATATCCCAAATAACAGATTTTGTTTTTCTCAAAGCTAGCCTTATCTCTTTTCTTTCATCACTTGTCAAAAGTCCATTTCTACCAAACACTCCAGCACTTTTATCTTTGTTGTTCATATATGAAAGATAGTCAAATTTTTTCGTGTCATTTATTCCAGTCAAAATGTAATTCATATAATCTTTATTTGTGTTAGATGAATAAAATTGCCTTTTGTTTTGATATTCTTTACTCCCACCATGAGAGTTGTAATAATGCAAAAATATATTCACATTAGGAACAATTTTATCTGCCATTTGTTTCCCTTATACAATTTAGTTCTTCATCTAACAAATCAAACAATCCGTCATTTATATCGTAATCACATTTTTTGTTGCATTCTGAGTTGTAAACTACATAGGCTATATAATTTAGCATTTTCTTAATTAAAGCAATATCTATTTTATATTCGTTTTTGTTTTGTTTAATTTCGCATTTTGTGTTTTTAATTTCTTCATTAAGAAAATACAAACTTTGTCTTATCTCATCTAGATTTGCTCTTTGGTCAACTTCGTTATCTCCAAGTAGTTTTTCAGCACCAGTAACAGTGCAATAACGAATAAAGTCCGAAAGATTATCAAATCCCGATTTTGTTCTATTGTATGCTTTATCTAAAATATCTTTATCTTCTTGATTGTAAATTCGCAGTGTCAATTGTGATTTTAATGTTTGTTTTGTTTTTGGCATTTTGTTTTCTCCTTTTGTTTTAGTTTTATAAAGGGGCAACAAAAAAGAACTATCAAATCTTTTGATAGCTCTTTTACTTATTATCAAATTTTATGTTTTGCTAATTCTTGAAGTATTTCGTAAGTTGGAATATTCAAATATACTTTTTCTTTTTCATTAAACTTCCCACATTGTTTTAGTTGTTTTAAAAAATCCCACACAGGTTTTGTCATCTGTTCTAATTTTTTTATTGTTGTAATAGGAATTTTTATTCCTTTTCTTTCTACTATTTTCTTTATTTGAGTTACATTTTTCATTAAATCCATAACTTGCCCTAAATCAATTGAGATAAAATCTTTACTTGCCGATTTTATAACTTCTTCTATAACATCATCTGCAAAATCTTTATAATGAGATTGATAAAAATTTGTATTGCTAAATTCAGGGTCAAAAGAAAGCAAAATATGTAAATGTTTTAATGCTGTTGCTTTAAATTGACAAAAAGCGCTAGTGCTCATTTTTAAGTAACTCGCAAGTTCTTTGTTTTTATAGCCATATTTATAATAACCTTTTATAATCTTCGCTTGCTTGTCTTCGAGTTCGTCAACAACTCTCCAAATACATTTTGCAAATTCTTTCTTCTCTAAATTCTTTTCAATATAAGCATTCTCATCTGCAATTATTTCGTGATATGTTAATGCTTCTTCACCATTATATTTTGTTTGTTCATCCAAAGAAATTGCAATATATTGCCTATCTTTTTTTTGTTGACGTTTAAGTCTTTTATTGTCACTACGCAAAAATTGAGCAACTTCATCGTTTACTTCCAAATCTATAAATTTATTGTGAATTCTATCGTAATATTTGATTGTTTCCATTTTACCTTCCTTTATTTTTAACTAGGTAGAACTGTTTTTTGCAATCATCTCATTTACGAAAAAAGCCCAGTTCACCTATATGATACTTCTGGTCGGGTATCGATTTCGGTGCACTAAGGCTCACTCAGACTTTATCTTTTGTTGGAACGCTAAGGTTCTCTATAAATTTGAAGTTAAACTCTAACTTCTGTTTCTATTATAGAACAAATGTTTGATTATTGCAAGTGAAATTTGGTAGTTATTTATATAGCACACAAAAGTTTGCCAAATTTATTCATCATATCTGTTTTGTAAGACATAAGAGAATGTGTGTATCTTTGAAGAGTTATCATAGGATTTTTGTGTCCTAAAATTTCGGAAACAGTTTTAACATCCATACCAAATTCAAGAGCACGAGTCGCAAATGTATGACGAAGTGCATGAAAATTTTTGTATGGAATATCTAATTTATTTAGTATTCTTTCAAATGTTCGCTGATAAGACCTTGTTCCAACCATTCCATTGTTTTTTGTTGTTATGACATACTTTGATGTAGATTTTTTCTTAATTTTCTTTAAAATATCAACAAGTTGTTTGGGTAGTGGAATGACACGATTAGAGTTCTTTGTTTTAGGGGTGTCAACAATAATTGTAATCTTATCATTTTGCTTCCCTTGAAAAGCAGATTTTGAAATTGTCATATAATTTCTATTAAAATCAATATCGTCCCAAGTAAGTGCCAAAAGTTCTCCGATCCTTAGTCCCGTATACAAACAAATAACAATTCCAATGTAATTTGATTTTTTACTAGACAAACAATATTTTTCTATTTTGTCCTGTTCACTTTTTTCAAAAGCACAAACTTTTGTTTCTTCTTGTAAGGGCATTTTAATTTTTTTACAAGAATTTTTATTTGTTATTTCCAAAATATTAGCTTCTTCAATTGCTTGCTTTAAAATGTTTGTCATAACAATAACTGTGTTGTTTGCCAACTTCTTACCTGTTTTCAAATTTCCTTTCTCTAATTTTTCTAAAACAAATTCTTGAAGAACCTGTGGGGTTAATTCTTCAAGTTCAAAATCTCCGAGTTTTGGATTTATGTGTTTTTCTATAAATTGTAAATAAGTGTTGTAGGTCCTTATTTTAACCGTGTGCTTAACATATTTGTTCATCCAAGTGTCAAGCCAATCTTTTAATTTCATATTTGTTTACCTCCTAAAATATTTTAATTGATTTTTGCCCCTCACATATATAAGGACATTTAAAAATCAAAAATTTAGGCAGTAAATGAAATATCTGTCTCTTATACACATCTGACGCTGCCGACGATCTTACGCGTGTAGA
>USTP01000038.1 GCA_900557695.1 uncultured Thermoanaerobacterales bacterium
TTTTTACAACTACAATTCAAAAAGCTTTTAAAACAATGGGGTGCACCCCAGAAAGCGAAGTGCATTTTTTTTGTGACATCGCAATTTTCATTCGAAAAAAGTATTGACTTTTAAATTTTTATTTCATATAATATTCACGAACATAGCAAAACACTTAATTGTGTATGTCGGCTTCGTTCCGACCTGCGCCGTTCGGTTTGGAGAAAGTTTTTAATACTTTCTCCCTTTTTTTGTTTTCTTTTTGTAATTGAGCCAGTATGAATCAATATCCTATGTGTATCATGGCTACTTAATTTAAAAGCAGGAGCTTTATCAAAAACTTCATAATCTTCCAATCTTAATAACTTTTTCGTATCTGCTCTTTGAGTATAAATTTTTTTATCAACACCACTGCGTTTTGATAAAGGGTATTTATCTCTATTAAGTTCATACAATCTATCGTTATTTTTCTTATTATCATTAAAACCACGAATTTTTGAAACACCAACATTATTGCCATTATCTTTTGTTACAGCATACTGTCGTCTTTTCTTATTGTCAGTTTTGTCAATCTTTTGACTATTCGCCCAATAAACATTGCCTAGTCTTTTATTCAAAATCAACTCCTTTTTTAATGTAAATTTTGTTTAATACCCATAACGAATTTTAGAAGTTCGTCTTGCAGATTTTTTAGCATTTCTTGCACCGACTCTACAACCTAGAGCAAAAGCATTCTTTTCTGCTCTGGTATATCTATTTCTTCTAACCGCCAATAACAACACCCCCTTTTTTCAAAGTTTCCTTGAAAAATAAAAACTGGTATCGAATTTAAGTAAAAACATTGTTCTTACCTTTCGACACCAGTATAAAACTATACATTTTTTTGCACAATGTTATATTAACAAATAATATATTTGACATATTGGTTATTTTTTAATAATATGTTAGTAATACATATATTTGGAGAACGCGTATGAATCGTAATGAAATCTTTAGGCAATACCTTGGCCACTTTGGTTCCATCTTTTTTAACATAGGTATAGCGGGTGTTGTTCTGGCCTTAGCCTGCATTGCAAGTGGTGTATTGTGGATAGTCGCGCTTTTATTTTTTGTATGCTTTACTTTTATTAGTGTTGTGTTTACCCTTGGGACTGTGTTTACTTTTGAAAATTACAGAAAATTTTTAAGCAACACCAAAGATTTGCTTTTCAACCAAGGCTTATTAGATGTCATGGAAAAAATGACGCAAGCATTTCCATATATAGCAGCAGTTACAGCAGCTGCACTCATTGCTTCTTTTATTTTGCTTTTACCAGATAGGCAAAATATAAAATCAAAAACACGTTTAATTGTGCTTGGTGTTATGTTTGCGCTTTTAATTGCTTTAGTTATTGTGGTACTCATTTCGGGGAGGGTGTAAGCCATGCATACATTACAACTTAAATTAAAACAACAAGCCGCGTTCCGCCCTATTGTGCGCGTGAATGGTAAAAATGTAAAATTAAAGAAAAACGAGTTTGGGCATTATATGGCCAATATTCAGGTAGAGCAACCCGAAGCGGAAATTTCCGTTTATACTGTACCCAACGAACTTACTTACAAACATTGGTTTTGGATGTCTATGTTGTTTTTTATTGTGAGCGTATTTGGAATTTTTGATTCATGGAAAATAAAAAGCAACGATTATTCTTTAAGTTATAAAGGGAAAATCAATGTGCTTGAAACAAGTAAATTGGAACTTGTCATGGAAAAACCTACGCCAAACGGCAAAGCCTTAACGGCTAAAGAAGGTGCTTTTGAAGATAATGAAAGCAACATGTATACCTTTCATAAGGAAGTAAAAAAGCGTAAAAGAATTTTAATTGCAACAAAAGTTGCATGTTGGATTGTTGCGGTTATTGTTCTTGTGATATGTTTAGTATAAAATAAAGGAGATTATATATGAAATTTTATGTAAAAAACAAATTCCTGTCTTGGGGTGGAAGTTCGGAAGTATTAAACGAAAACAAAGAACCGATTTATAAGGTAAAAGGTAAAGTTTTTTCTATTACGCGTAAAAAATATATATGCGATATGGAAGATAACCGTTTATTTATGGTTCGCAATAAATATTGGCATTTTTTCTTGAAAAGTGCTTTTATTTACGATGCCGAAGGTAACAAACTTTTAAAGGTAAAACGTAAATTTGCAATTAAGAACGACTATTCGGTACAAGGTACCGAAGATGAATACGCTATCGACGGATCTGTGTTTGGTTGGAACTTTTCTGTTATTAAAAACGGAGAAGTTATAGGCACAATTAAGCGCGAATTAAACTTTATAGTCAATAGTTTTGAAGTAAATGTCGAAAATCCAGAAAACGCTCCATTTATGATCGCGTTTGTTATCGCCATCGACAATATTGTTGATAGAGCAAGCAGATAAAAAACAACCCTACGGGGTTGTTTTTTTTAAAAGAGGTTCCCATTTGCAAAAAATTATGATATACTATAATAGAACTTTATAAAATTTTATAAAGTAAAAAGGAGCGGAAGTATGCAAAAAATTAAACAAAATCTTATTTATATTTTTACAGCAGGGTTTGCGTTGTTACAATTTCTATTTATGTTTTTGCCTTATTTAAAAGGGTATATTTCCATGGAATACGGCGTAGTGTTTGTAGAACAAACAGGAAATATTAGTGGGTACAAAATGCTAGATTTGTGGCAAGGCGGGTTTGCGGGCATTATATGTTCTTTGTTGCAAATATTCACCTTGCTTACAGCAACAGCCATGCTTGTGTATGGCCTGTGTGGAGTGTTTAAAACATTTGGTAATTTTCAAAAATTTCCAGAAACTATGGGTAAAACGAAAACAAAAACCGTTGGCGAAATTTTATGGTACATTTACGCTGGGTTGCAAGTGTTATTGTTAATTTTTAGCATTGTTTTAATTTCGTTAAATCAAGTTGTGGAAAAAGATATAAGTTCCGTTTCTCGAATGGGTTTACGTTTTGGCGCAGGATTTTTCCTTACACTCATGGTATGTGTTATAGGTTTCGTTGTTTATAAATTGTTAGATAAACAATTTTCGTGCAATCAAAAACGTATGCATGTCGAAACACAAAATGTAGAGCAACAAGTAACCGAAAGTAAAACCGAGCCAAACGATGATGCATCATAGTATTTCAATAAAAAGTGTCCATGGGGGCACTTTTTATTTTGTTTAAAAAGGGGTTCGTGGGGCATACTAAACTTGTAAGTGGCTAGCAACCACATTTATGTGTAAAACATTTTGAAAAAATTACTATGTATGGTAAACTATATAAAAAGGGGGAGCGGTATGAAAAAGAAAATTTTAACTATGTTGGTGCTAATGGCTGTTTTGTTGCCAAGTCTGTTTTTGTTTGCTTCTTGCAATAAAACCGATTCGGCGCCAACAGTATCTAGCATAACATTGGTGCGTTCAACAGGTGAAGAAGTGTATATGTTTGAATACACCTATGGTGCTGTTACAAATCCATTACGTGATATTTCTTTAAAGGTAACATATAGTGATGCTTCTACAAAAATACTTGATTTAACCGATAGTGGTATCAAAATGACATATACCTATAAAACCATGAATGCGTCTGATGAAGAGGCGGTTGAACTTCCTGCCTTGCCAGATGACAATGAGTATCAAGCAGGCGAATATAAAATAACAATTTCTTACAGCAAGCAACAAATTGTTGTGCCTATTCATGTATACGCAGCAGGGGCGGGCGGTAATTTTGCACTTACATTTAACAATCAACAAAAAACCCGTTCTTGGGATTACGCAAACAATCCAGAACTAGAAAGTTTTATCAATGAACTTACCGTAGTTGGTAAAACTACTTATACGCCAACAAATGAAGATTTATATTTTTTGTCGCTAGAAGAATGGCAAGGTTTACAACAAGAATGTGGAGAATCGGGTGTGGGTAAGTATAGTTTGCCAAACACAGCCGAGGCGCAAACTTTACTTAACCAAGCTAATACAACTTACTTATACGATACGCTTCTTTTCCCAGGCGAATATGTGCTTATTGCTAAAGTGCCAGCAAGCAACAATTATAATGAACAGTTTACGGTTCATGGTGTTGGATTAACAATTACAAAAACGGTATTAACCGAAAAAACAGGCTACATTGCAAAAGAAATTGATTTGTCCTATGAAACACTAGACGAAATTATTAATGGCATACCTGTCGATTCTCTTGAAGACAATGGGTTTGACGATGCGTTATCGTTGGAGTTATCTATTCAAGATGAAAAAGGCAACACTTACTCTGCTGAAAATTTCCGTTTTGGCGAACAATGGGTAGATTTACCAAAATCTATTCATTATAAAACATCTAACGGTCAAAAATATATGCATAGCTGTACGGCTTTAGATTGGATTGAAAAAACAGACTCAACTGAAACATATTATCTCGAAGGGTTTGATATATCAGGGTTAAACGTACATGTAAAATTTAATATTACGCCAGTTGCTATTTCTGTAAATAAAGCAGTAACAAAAACAGTAAGCGTGCATGAATTTCTTGCAGACCCGTCTAACAACGAAAATCGATTTGTTTTACAAGCAACAGGTCTTTCAAATGGTATAGATATCTATGACGTAGTTTCTTTTGGTTTGTTGCTTAATGGAGAAGAAGTACCATACGATGCAGGTACGCAAGTGGAGCATGAGGGTAATTCTTTTTGGTTAACAATGGCAGAAACCCAGATACAACTAGGAACTTATACGGTACAAGTACGAGCAAAATATACGGAGGCAGTTCTTGTCGAGGGTAACGCAACGGCAGGCACGCTAACCATGAATAAATCGACAATCGATATAGATAATAATGTTTCTACGCCAACGGTTACACCAAGTCCAGAGGGAACCGTGGTCATAAAATTTCCGCTACAATGGACGGGTAGTACCGTGTATTCATATGGCGTGTTGACCGATGCTTCGGTTATTAACGTAGACAGTTTACAATTATCTATGGCGCCAGAAAGCGCGGTGACGCTTGAAAGTGCTACATTTACCGTGGGTACAGAAGATGGCCAAGTATACATTCAATGCACAGCTAAGGTAACAGCCATGACTGGTGCGTACGGAACGGCATCATTTAACATTAGCGGCACAGCCAACGGAGCTTTCTATAACACCACTATTCAAATAGAAGCCACCGCCACTGTAAGCAAATATACATTGCAAGATGCGGATTACGTATCTACCACGCAAGGCGAGCCTCTTAAAGGTGTTACTTCGAACAAAATTACCCTTACCCAAACAAGTGGAGAACAGTTCAAGTTTGAAGATTATATACAAGTTTCTACTCTAACAAATGCATACGGCACATGGGAAATATGTGCTTATGGCGGTGTGGATACACCGGGTGAAGAAATAGACGTTTCAACACTTATTGACGCGCCAGAAGGAAACCGAAATTACTTCCTTGTATTTACATCAAATAACGAAATGTATTGTGAATCGGTTACCTTGCGGTTAACCGTATATGCTTCAACAATTGAAGCATAAAAAAGCCCTGCGGGGCTTTTTTTTATGCCTTTATTTCAAACAAACGGTAGTGTTTTTGCATATACTACACCATAAAGGAGTAACTATATGTGTGGTATTGTAGGGTATGTGGGGCATAAAGTATCAATGACAAGTGTAGATGGAACAATGTCATATTCAATACAAATGAAATTAGTAAAATAATTATAAACAAATTTATACACATCTTATAAAAGAAAAAGGAGGCGATTTGCTTCCTTTTCTAAACCTAAAATCCTGTGCCTATTCCTGTGCCTATGTGCCAGTTTTATACTAGTTTATGTTAGTTAATGTTAGTATTTTGCATTTTTAAAGCATAGTTTATATATTTTAGGGGTAATAATGAAATACTTTGTATCTTCCGACATTCACGGCGGTATCACTCCGTTATGGTCCTATTATAGCAAGAGCAGGAGTTATTGTTGCAGAAATCAAACTAAAACCTTTTTCTTCCATTTCGTTGCATTTTTCTTCAATTTTCTTTGCCATATTTTTGGCTTTTGGTGTATAACCAACGACTTCAGTTTTATACATTTATCATTCTCCTATTTTTTGTTCTTTTGCTTGTTTTGCAAGATGTTTTTGATGGATTTTTTTTATGGCAAAATCAATCAAATAAATTAAGGCACACATTCCATACACTGCAAAAAACACAACAAAAGGCATAAGCCATGATGGAATGAATGGGAATGTTGAACCAGTGATGAAAAACCAATCATAATGATGTCCGTCAGGAATGCCTAAATACGCATAATTCCCAAACAATGCCCAAACAATCAAAATTAAAATGCCAACTGCTTCTTTCCAAATTTCTTTAAAGTTGAAAGTAACTTGTTTTAGTGCAACACTTAAGAATCCCCAAGCAAACACAAATCCATGGAACATAAATGTTTGCACCACTTTATAGCACCATGGCGTTACCCCACCAAGTGCTGAACCCGGATAAGTTAGATACATAAGTGATGACACAATTGCAAAACAAGTTATCACATTTCTAATTGGTATAAATTTTTTGTTGAATTGTGCAAAAGGGATAAACACCCCTGTTAAAGTGCAAATATGGAATGGTAATTTGTCAATATCAATTTTGCTTTGTGAGAATGGCATTATAAAGAAATCTAAAATATACGAGCCAATAACCAAATATGCCAAAACATTCAATGTTATTGTTTTTGTTTTTTCTGATTTATTTCTTAACAAAAAATATGCCCCTATTGTTAACCCGAAAATCAAAACAAGCCACAAAATATGCCAAACCGAAAACAAAGTTATCTCGACACTTCCAGAACTTGTGCCAAATATTTTTTTAAAAAACTCATTCATCTTTCTTTCTCCTTAGGTTTCTCAAATTATTATACCACCTTTGCTCTTTTGGAACACATATCGCTTCCACAATAGCACTTGTTATAAACACAATCAATAAGCCAGCAAGTCCAATCGTGCCAACATTTATCCATGGCATGTTCTCAAAAGGGGTTTCGAGTAGATACATACAATTTGGTGGTGTCATATTTGCCAATTTATATAATCCAATAATTATTCCACCATCAATAAGTAAGAAAAGCAATCCCAAAAATACACTAATAATATTTTTTACCCGAATTTTTATAAACCTCCCAGTAAGCAGGTATATACAACCAACCATCATTGTTGAATGACTTAGCAAGCCTTTCAAGATATCCCAATTTGCAAGATTTGGATTACCAGCATAATTTTCATTAAATACAATTCCAATAATGCTACCAACAATACCTAAGTAAAACACAAATTCTGCTATAATCATAAAACCTTTGGATTGTTTGTTCTTCCAAAATGCAACAATAACCAAAAGCCACATTGCAACATTGCAAGGATAAATTGGAAATAACATAGTGGCGTCAACTTTTGCTTGTCCAGTTTGGAAAAATGATACATATACACTTGAAAAATGTAATATAACTGTTAACAGTGCAAAAAGTTTTAGGATAAATTCTTTTTGCGACTCTTTTTTTATTGTAAAACCAAAAAGAATTAACAACCCAATTGTTATAACACTTGAAATGACAATGTATAAAACATGTGGTAAATCAAATAGCATATAAAGATTATAGTAAATTTTACGACAAAAAGCAACAAAAAATAAAATTAGAAAATTTCTTGGGTTTTCAGTTGCTATCAAGTGTATTTATAACCTCAAATTAAATAAAAATCCACGGGTAAAACCCGTGGATTTTTATTTTGTCTTTTTTAACGCCAGAAAACATTAGTCTACCAAAAGAAAACCACCCACTAAAGGGGTGGTTTCTCTATGCCATCATGTATATTCCCCCACCTTATCAGGTAAAGAATACCGACAATTTAGGTGGAAACCCTATATATTAAAGTGCTTTTAATTAAAGCATTTTTTTATTATCTAAAAATAATTGCAACAGTATGTCGTGAAATTACTGTTGCAATTTGTTGCAAATATACTATTTTTAGTCTTTTTTAACTAATTAAAACTGATTAAAACTATTAAAAACTATCTAAATGTTTACATATACTCTAAATCTTCTCTTTTAAAAACTTCATTATCTAAAAATTCTAATGGAGATATACCAAAACCATCAGAAACTTGATAAATAATCGCTAACGTAGGACATTTAGTATTTCCTTTCATAATATTTACAATAGTTGACCTAGCAATACAACTATCTTTAAGAAATTTATGTAAAGATATATTTCTTTCTTGTAATAATTTGGTTAATCTGATTGTAAATGCTTCCCCTAGTGTCATATAAACCCCTTTTCATATTGTGTTCTAATTAGGACATGAATATTCTACCAGTAAGAGTAGTTTAAGCTGCGACCTAATTCGGTTATTTGACCTAATTTGGTTGCAATATTTTTAAAAATATTTTATAATTGTCCTAATTAGGACAATTTATGAGTAAAGTTTGTTGTTTTATTGGTCATAGAAAAATTGACTTAATAAAAGAGTTGGAAGAAAAGACTAAAAACGTTATTGAAGATTTAATTATCAATAAAGAAGTCGAAACTTTTTTGTTTGGTAGTAAAAGTGAATTTGATAGTCTTTGCCATAAAATAGTATCTGATTTAAAAGATAAATATCCATATATTAAACGAGTAGTATACACTTGTAAAAGTGAAGGGTGTACACTTGAAAGTGAAAAACAAAAATGGGAACAAATTTATTTTAATTTATATAAAGAAAAAGTTGATTTACTTTGTGTTGATGAAGAATTTGAACACAAAACAAAATACACATCAGGTAAAGCAAGTTATGTAGAAAGAAATCAAGCAATGATAGATAATAGCGACTATTGTATTTTTTACTATAACGAGAACTATAAACCACAGCCCCGAAAACAATCAAAACGAGACATAACTTATTATCAACCAAAATCTGTCTCTTATACACATCTGACGCTGCCGACGATCTTACGCG
>USTP01000039.1 GCA_900557695.1 uncultured Thermoanaerobacterales bacterium
ATCTACACGCGTAAGATCGTCGGCAGCGTCAGATGTGTATAAGAGACAGCCATTGCTGAAAACAAAGTGGTTTCAATTGCAGAAATAAGCACCAAAAATAATACAACTAAAAACAACCCAAAAAGAATTGATAGCGCAGATTTTGCAAGAGTAAAATAGCAATAAAGAAGCAAGATTTTAAGCATTGCAAAAGGTATTTGATAAATAAGTTTTGCAAATGCATATCTTATAGATTGCCATAATGTTGAAATCATGTTTCTAGTGTAGCCAATATCTACAAAGCTAGTCATTTTCATATACATAATGCTAGACACATTATACATAGAGGCGTTTTTTAAAATTTGATAAACCACAGGGCCAAACAAAAATGTAGCAAAAATACTAAGCCAAAGTTTACCAAAGTTTGCTGCTAAAACTTCTGCAAAATGAACTGAAACATTAGATAATGCGTTAAATATATCTTTAGGTGCCGTGTAGATAGTTTCAAAAACTTGAGTAAACTCTGCTACAATTCCCTCATTTTTAAGGGTTTCTATAACAGGCTGAGCAACCCCGTATGCAAGCAAAAAACAAACCAAACACACAGATAGCATGTATAAAAGTTGTTTCCAAACAATACTAAAATTTGAGGTTAAAAGTTTAACCGAATTTTTATAAGACATATTATCCCCTAAAAAATTTTATTTAAGCAAAATCATAAATTTTTGCTTTAGTTCATAAAACAAAACATTAACTTTATCATATTATATACGATTCTAAACAAAATTGCAAGCAAACTTATTTAAAAATATAAACATACAAAAAAACGCCCAAGCCAACATGGCTTGGGCTAAATTTTATTTGTTTTTTAAATATTGATACATTTCTGAGTATCTATCACCAAGCATTGCTTGGAATTCTTTGTTAGTTAAGAATAAACTTATTGCGTAATCTTTGTCTAAACTGTCTAGATAATTTTTTAAGTAGTTGAATTGTTCGTTCTTGATTAAATTTGTTGTGTAGTCTACACCATATTTATTTTCAAGTTCGGTTAGCTCACTTTGTTTGTCTTGCTTTTGTGCGTCTAGTTTCAATTTGTACTCGGCTTCTAGTTTTGCAACATTGTTGTTAAATTCAATTGCCTCTTGCCTAGCTTTTTCATAATCTTGCCTAGTGGCTTCAATTTCTGTTTCTAACTCAATTGCATATTCAAGATCTAGGCTTTGAAGGGCAATTTGCTTTTCACTTTCAAGACTTGCTATTTTGTTTTCGGCCTCTGTAAGGCTATTGTTAAGGTTTGTTAAAACTCCTGAAAGCTCACTTGCCTTTTCCCCCGATAGCCCAGCAATTTGGCTTATGATTATAGATGACCTAGCTAGTCCTCTTTTTAATGCTTGTGCTTCTGTTTCCTTTATGCTTTCGTCATAAAGTGCGCTAATTTGCTGTGAAGAAGTTTCAGCATTTTTCTTTAAGTTTTCGTTGCTTGACAGTATGCTTTCAATTTGCTTAGAAAAATTATCTGAGGTTGTTTGTTTCTTTTCATTATATTTGCCGTCTAAACTAGCTTTTGCGAGGTTTACTAATTCTTCTTCGGTTTTGTTTGGAACGTCTACCGTTTGTAGTCCCAAACTTTCTGGTGCATCAACATAGTTGTTTTGGCTCAAGTTTCTTTCAATATCTTTTAGTTCGCTAATTATTTCTGATGCCGACTTGTTTTTGTTTGTGTTATTTTCATTCTCGCTAGCTATATTGTTAGGTTGAACAATTTGTTTTACTTGAGGTTGTGTAGCTAAAACGGTGAAACTTGTTTGACTAGTGTCTTCAGTTTTGCTAGGTGTTTTTTCGCTGTTTAACTCATTTGCGTTGTCTACATTTTCGCTAACAATTTGGGCTGGCTGTGAATCTGTTGATATGCTGTTTTTGGTTGTTTTTGACGCGGCGTTTTGGTTGTTTTCATTGTCTTCATCTTCAGTTTTTTTCTTGGTTTTGTCGTTATAGTAGGAATTTACAATTTTTGATATTTCGTATCTATTTATCAAATTTATCACTCTCCTTCATACTTTTGTTTTATAGTCTTTGGGCATATATTTGCAATTTTGATATTGTTTTTTATATTTTCAATAAACAATTTTGCGTTTTTTATATATTTAATTTTATTCCTCATTTTTTATAATTCCTATGCTTTTATCTAATCTTGAAACAAAGAAGTTTCCACCAAGCGGTATTACTTCTAAATAAGGAAAAGTTTCATTAGTTCTTTCTAAACTTAAATTTGTTTCGCTAATATTAACTTCTTTTTTCGTTACTGTTTTTTCAAAATAGTAGATTGAAATTTTGTTGCTGGTTTCCATTATCGCAGACAAGTTAACACCCTTGCCAAACTTGGATAGTTTTGTGCTGAACATCATTTTTCTACCCTCGCTATTCAATATACATAGATTGCGATGCGGTGGCTTCATCAATCATATTTATATTGTTATCGTTACTTATTGTAGAGGTGCTAGTGCTGTCTAAACCTTCGTTTTGAGAATCTGTGCTACTTTCTAAATTTTCACTTGTGCTAGTTGAAGTTTGAGAGGCTGATTCAGCCTCTTCCCCAAATGTTAATTTTAACTCTATTTTAACCCCCTCTAAAGCCTGGCTTCCTAAAAGGTTATATTTGTTGTATGTAATTTCGTAACTTGCTGTTTCATCGCTTAGATTTTCTAAGAGCGTATATTGATTTTTAATGGCGATACCATAAATATACTCGTCTGGGTTGGTTGTGAACACAAGCAAAAGGTTGCCAACAAATTCAAAAGCATCAACTAAACTAAAGTCAACAAATGACGGGAACCCACTTTCAAATTCATTAGACTCTCCACAAATATGAAAGTTGTTTATTTGGTATTGTGAGGTCGAATTTTTAACGATTATGTAGTTACCATCATATGAAAGATATGTGTCTAAAGCACTAGTGAATAAATTGTCTTCTATCTCATGGTCAGGTAAATATGTAATATAATAATAAGGTAAACTTGTTCTTTTAGAAACAAGAGTTCTTCCACCAACTTGCAGTTTTGTGCTTGTTGCAAGTAGTCCATACGCAGTTTCATTGCTTCCACCAAACTGAGATGTATCTTCGTAAAACTCTTCAATTAAATAGTTAAGCACTCCGCTAAATGTGTCTGTTATAAAACCAATAAGCGAATCGGTGTGGGCGTTTTTATATATAGAAAAAACTTTTTTAGCTGTGGTTAAATTAGGGGTTCTAAGTAAACCGTTGTATATGCCCAGGCCACTACTTTGTGTTAGGGTTAAAACTAGTGGAGAGTTGTTCTCGTTGTTTACAATAAAACCAATCAAAATCTTGTTGTTTTTTGTTAGTGTTGCTTCTGCGTCTATCCAATTGTATGGATATACAGATGTGTCATACATAGATAAATTTAGTTCTTGCAGAACTGCATTGTTGTCTACTATATTAAAAATTTGGATATATGGACTTACGGTTAAAAGCACAACTATTATATTTTCAAATAAAAACATTTTCATAACAGAGCTTGATGGAACTTGTGTGCTATTTATTTTTGTAAAGCCATAGTTTGAGTATTTATAAATATGCGTATGCGCATTATATATAAAAGCAATCATAGAACCATCTTTTGCAACATATCTTGGTGTTTGATTTGTGAAAGGCTGGTCGAAAAGGTTTGTTATTTTGTCAGTAAGTTTTTTCCCAATATTTGTTTTAGTGTAGTTGGTTTCTGCGGTTTGCGTTGATTGGGTATCGTTATCACTTATAGTTGTTTTTAAAACGCTTGTAATATTTTTAACATTTTTATCAACCTCGATGGTGTTTCCGCTAAGGCAAGTATAGGTGTTTGTAACACTAATAGGCGTTTTTATTTCTAATGTGTTTAATCTTAAGCACGCTTTGCCTCCAAAAACAATTAAAATTTCTTCAGTGTCGCCCTCTCCTATTTCAGCACTAAATGTTATATCCACAGAATCGTCATCATTATATGTTATTTCTTTTTCACAAACGGTAGCATTAGTTAAATTAGGCGCCGCCCTTTCAATATATTCGTTTGGTAAAAGATTTTCTCCTCTAACAATATAAAGATTATTATCCTCTAACTGTAAGTTTTCTCCTAAAATTTGTTTAATTAAGTTGTTTTCTCCTTTAACAAATAATGCACTAGACGAAGAGTTTAGTTCAAGATAAATGGTAACACGAATCTGCATAGCATCACCAGAGTTTCTTGTTATTGTAACAACATTGCCATTTGTATCAGTTAGTAAAACATGGTTGTAGATAATTGGGTCGAAATCTGCAGAACTAGTTAAACCAAGTTCGCTAAAGCTAAAAGAGGTTGTGTCAGACTCTTCTAAAGAAACCACTTTTTTTATATAAAGCGTTCCCTTTGTTACATCGCTTTGTATTTCTTCAGTTTCGGTGGCAAAACTTTTTTGGTATAACCCAAGTTTTGTGTCGTTAAATGACTTTGTAGTTTGACCAAGCCCAACAGCTATGTGTGAAGTATATTGTTCAAGATTAGATATTTTGCCATAGATAGTTTTTAGTAAAGTGTTATAAAAAGTGTAGGTGTTGTTTCCTATTGTTATTTCAAATTTGTTGTGTAGTTTTATATTCATGAGTTTCCTCCTATTTCTTCTACAGGGAAATACATTGGTCTAACATTCACTGCATAATTCGAATAACTTGCCGACCTGCAGTGCATATTATAAATTCCACAATAATTTTGGGGGTTTGATAGCCCGTAAGTTAAATATGCTGTATTGTTTCCCTGCGAAACCAAATCGCAAAAACCTTGGTCATAGTTTCTGGAACCTGCTGCTGGAAAGAAGCCAAGTTCGTTTATTCCGTTTATATCGATTGGTGAGCGCCCTACAACTGTTGGTTTAACAAAATCTGATGTTGGAGAAAGATAATTGCTAGAATTGTTTATATCGTAAGACATATTGGCATCATATGGGTCTATAAATCTTGGTATAAAGTCTTTTACATAATAGCCACCAACGAAAACGTCTAGAGAACCGTATAAATCTTCAATTCCAAACACTTTGATATTTGATGCGGATTGGTTTCCATAATACATACCCTTAGTATCTGTGTTTCCAGTAAAGATGGTGCCTAGATGCCTTGCCGAACCATAACCTAAAGATTTTTGGCTGTTGGTGCTTTTAAACATAATAGCAAACAAACATCCTAGAAGCGTTACCATATTAAAGGTTAGCATTTCAAATCTATCTCCGTTAAATTGTTTTAAGTAGCCATATGAGGTGGCGTAATTGTGAACACTCATTTGGTCCAAATTTGTTGAGCTTTTAGATTTGTAACCTTTAGTTTTGTGGTCGTAACCACATGAAAGATAGGCTGCTACATACACTTTACTTAACTCTTGCCCTTTATATACAAAAGGACTGCAAGTAAAACCTTCTTTTGGCTTGTTTGAAATTTGTATGTAAATGTAATTATCGTCTTTAGATAATTTAAAGTATATTTTAGGGAATTCAACCATCACATCTCCAGCATTTGAAGATTTTATGTCTGCCTCTGTTCCATCAATATAGTAGTTGTAGTCGTTTGGATTTAGGTACCCTAAAATTTCTCCATTTTTTAATATGCAAGGTCTTATGCTGTTAAATGGCCACCTATCTGTCCATCCGTTATCAACAAAAGTGCCTGAGGAAAAGTCCATATACGCACCCTCGTAGCCAACTGCATCGTCTGTATAGCTGGCCCACTGCGTGCCAGTAAGAATAGATTTGTCTAGTTTAACACCATAAGTAATATCAGGAACAATAACATAGGTTGAGTTGGTTAAGTTGTAGTTTAAATTAAGTTTGTCATGAGATACTCTTTCAAAGGTTTGATCATAGTAAAAAACTGAGGTTGCTAAAATGTCTAATAGCAAAGTTAAATGTTCTTTAGTTTTTTCAAACGCAAACGAAAGGTCGATATATTTAGAAATTGTTATCATATAGTCCACTTCAAGCATCTCTACTATTTTTCCAGTGGATACCTCAACTAATGAGCGTAAGATGTAGTTCGACCCGTTTTCATGGCTTGCGATAATATAAACATAATCGCTATCCTCATGACTAACCGCTCTAATGTCTACATATCTGCCTTTTGGCAAACTTAATTGTTTTTCAGCAACAACACTATCACCCCTAATAGTTCTATAGTAACAGTTACCATTGTCTTTTATATAGGTTATAATATTTGTGTCGTCTGAAATATTTGGACATGGGCAGGCAAACACAACGCTAACATTTGAACAAATGTAGCTTTCGGTTTGAAGATCAATGTTTTTTGACATATACAAATTTCCGTTTGTATCTACCCTATATAGTGTAACATTTGGGCTTGGGTTTTGCTCAGTTATAAACCCACTTAAACTAAAGGAGTGGCTTTTTGCCGTGCTGTAGTAAGTAAAGTCGTTATTTTTTAAAGAGTTCTCTGTCAAATTGAGGGTTTGGTAATATAACTTTCCACTATCAATAAAAGAAATAAGTGCTTTATTGCTTGCGGTTTTGATGGCTCTTAGTTCAATATCGGTGCTAGTTAATGAATCTCCAGCACCAAGAATAACTACATTTATATTTTTAATTGTTGCCGAAAATTGTGATGAGTTTGTGTAAAATCTTAAAGTAAACGACATTTCTCCGCTTGTTACTGGTGAAAAGGTTTTAAAAATAATAAAGTCACTTTCGCCTGATGCTATTTCTTTACTTTCCTCGTGTATTATTAAATCATTTATTAAAATCTCACAGTTAACATTGCCACCATTTAAACTATAAATAGTGGTTTTAATTTGAAAGCAAAGGTTTTGGCCAGTTGTAACATCTATTTTTGGAAATTCTATAGTGGCATCTAAAGTTGACGAAAAGGTTTGATTTATTCCTTGCTTGTTAAGCTCTAAATATGATGAAAAACTGGAATTTATCGAGTTAGAATCTAAAGCAAGCTTTTTCTCAAGGTCTAAAACTTTCAAGTAGGCGGTTTTACCATAGTTCATGATTTCTCTCCTAGTAGGTTTTGGCAGAGCCAAATTCAAACTTTAAATTTTGTATTTTACAGTTTTCATCTGTTGATTCAATTCTAAAGGCAAAGTTATTTATTGGTATATTTACTCTCTTTTTTTTTGGCAAAATAGAACCCGAAAACTTATATTCTATTTCTTTAGAGCCATGGATAATAAAAAGCGAAATATCCCCTTTTGTTTCTAAATAAATCTTTTTTAATGTTTTTTTATTGCCAGTGTTGTTTAAACATGTTGTAGGCGATTGCCACACTTTTTTTAGTTTATTTTGCAAAAATGAAGCGTTTTTCGATAAAATTGTAAGTGAAAATGCGTTTTCTGTTAGCTGTTTAGCAAGTGCTATAACCCCACTTACGCTTTCAATTGAGATGGTTGTTATATAGGATATGTTAACGCCATGAGTGATGTTTTTTAATTTACCAGAAACAACATCTATTTCAAGCAAGGCGTTAGAAAGGTTTTGATTTTCGCAGTCATCTTCATCTTTCATAAATTTAAATTTGCAGGCAAGATAGTAACTACCATTAAAATAGCAAGCACTTGCGTTTTGGTTGTCTACATTGATTAAATTATTGTCTAAGCTAGACAATATTTTTGTAGTGTCAACACCATCAAATCTGTATAGTCCATCTCTTGCCAGAAAAAGAATTTTATCCCCACAAACACACACGGAGTTTGCGTAAATTTTACCACTTGACACAAAGAGATTGCTAACAGAGAATGATGCTTGGTCGCCGTATGCGGTTAGTCTTGATATGCCATATTCTCTAAAAATATAGATGTAGTCTAAGAACGATACCACTTTCAAAAGTGCGCCTCGTTCGTCAATAAGTTCAATAAAACCAGCTTCATCAAGCGACATGCTCCAATTTGTTGGGTCTAGGTCGTCTGAAAACCAAACTGAATTTTTTTCGCCGTCAACCGTTGCAAAAAGTCGTTCATAATGCAGAGCCATTGAGGAAATTTTTGGAGCATCAAGAACTTCATATGGGTCGGAAACCCCATCCCAAACAACCATATTGTCTGTTTCACTGGAAAGTATAATAACATCTTCCCCATTAAGTCGATACCTAACTGCAACAGGCAAGCTTGTGAATGAAATATTTTTTAACGAGTTTAAGCCTATTTCGCCGAAAAGATTTATGTAGTATAAACTGTAACTTGAGTTAACTAATATAAGTTTGTCTTCCCTTGAGTTTGTTTCTTGAGAGTATTTATAAAAATGAAAAACTCTAATAATACTACCGATTGCACTTAAACTATTTTTTAGCGTTGTAAGCGTTTCGCTATCACAAATGGCGTCAAGAAAGCTTTCAAAACCAATGCCGTTTTTAAGTGCACCATCACTAAAGGAGAAGTTCTCAAGGTTAATAGCATATTGCATATTTGTTAGGTTCTCATCTAAATATGTGTTTAACCCATTTTCAAAACTTGGCAGAGATAACGTTAGCGTTGTTTCCTGTGGATAGCTAACTTTCTTCATTATTTCAATCTCCTGGCAAAAAATCTTCTTTCGCCAACCCTGCTCTTTATATTTTCTAGTGAATTTTTGAATTTGGTTTCCCACATTTCAGCTTCATTGTATAGTAGTTTTGACAGAGCATATTCACTTGCAACACCATAGCATATAATAAAATAATCTAAACCTAGTGGCAAAGAAATTTCTTGGTTAATAGATTGCAAACACTCGGGCACATAGTTATAAAATATTTTGTAAACACTGTTTGGTGCCCCAACCTTTATGTATTCAGGATAAAGGTTGAAAGTAACACTAAGATTATTATTTTTAATATCTTTGATGGCCTGTCTCTTATACACATCTCCGAGCCCACGAGACTCGACGT
>USTP01000040.1 GCA_900557695.1 uncultured Thermoanaerobacterales bacterium
ATCTACACGCGTAAGATCGTCGGCAGCGTCAGATGTGTATAAGAGACAGTATTTAGATAGTGCAGCAACAACAAGAATGTTTGATAAAACTCGAGCTTATGCAGAGAGTTTTTTGTGTGAGGAGTTTTATAACCCAAGTGCTGTTTACTTTCCAAGCGTTGGGGTTAAACGAAAAATTACTGAAGCTAGGAGATTTATTTTAGACGCTTTAGGAGCTGATAGTGGCAATTTATATTTTACAGGAAGTGCAACCGAAGCAAATAATATGGTGATTTTTTCTCAAAGGCTTCAAACAAGCAAAAGGTTTTTGTTTGGGGCGGGAGAGCATCCGTCCGTTCTTGAGTGTGCAAAAGAACTTGAAAGGCGTGGATATAAAGTTGAGTATATTCCGCTTGATAAAACTGGCAAAGTAGATATTAAAAAATATCAAGCAATGCTTGGGAGCGATGTTGCCTTTGTAAGTGTTCAGCATGTTAGTAATGAAACAGGCGCTATAAATCCAATTAAAGAGCTCGTGCGACTTGCAAAAAAAGTGAATAGTGAAATTTTGTTTCATAGTGATGGGGTGCAGGCTTTTTTGAAATTGCCGTATAGCGTGCTAGATTTAGGGGTGGATTATTACACTATTTCTGCTCATAAGATTTATGGACCAAAAGGTATAGGTGGCTTATTTGTTAAAAAGGGAGTAAAAATAAAACCACTTATATTTGGTGGAGGGCAAGAAGAAGGCGTTAGGTCTGGTACAGAAAACGTGTTTAATATCATGGCATTTTATAGTAGCGCTAAAAAGATGCTTGGTGATAGAGAAAAAAATTTTGAAACTGTTCAAAAACATAAAAGTGAGCTTTTGGCTGAATTTGACAAACTGAATATTAAATATAAAATCCATGGAAACCAAGAGAATCCATACATTATGAATATTTGCTTAAGTGATAAAGTTCGAGGGGAAACTTTGCTTCATGCGCTTGAAGCAAGAAAAGTTTTTGTTTCAACAGGATCGGCTTGCTCTGCAAGCAAACACTATAATGCAACACTTGAAGCAATGGGGATTGATAAAGATGAAATACTAAAAAGTATTAGAATATCAATAAGCCCTTACTTAGATTTTGATGCTAAAATTATAGCTAGAATAATAAAAGAAGAACTAAATAAGTTTGGAGAAAAATAATGAATAGAGTAATACTTGTTAGATATGGAGAAATTTATCTTAAGGGCAAAAACCGCAAATTCTTTGAAAATTTATTGCAAAATAATATCAAAAATGCTGTTTCTAGGTTTAATTGCGAGGTTTTGAAAATTCCTGGCAGATTTATGATTAGTGGATATAGCGAAGAGAATGAGCAGAAGATTTTAAATCTTTTAGTGGCTCAGGCTGGGGTTTTTTCAGTTTCACCTGCTCTTTATATTGAAACAAATTTTGATGAAATTAAAAACATTTCTATTAAACTTCTAAAAGAGGAAGAGGGAACTTTTAAGGTTGTTGTAAACAGGGCTGATAAAACCTTTAGCCCATCTTCTATGGAACTTGCAAGAACTTTAGGCGGGGAAATTTTAAAGAGTAATAAAAATTTAAAAGTTGATGTTGTTAAGCCCCAAATAGTTTTAAACATCGATATTAGAGAGAATAAAAGAACCTTTATTTTTACAAAAACCCTTGAAGGCATTGGTGGTATGCCTGTTTCATCTGCAGGTAGTGGATTGCTTTTATTATCTGGTGGAATAGATAGCCCTGTTGCTGGATACATGATGGCCAAGCGTGGAACAAAGATTCATGCCTTGCATTTTCATAGTTTTCCATACACTAGTGAACTAGCAAGGCTCAAGGTTGAAGAACTTGCCGAAAAGCTGGCAAAATATAATGCAGGTGAACTTGAGATATATATGTGCAAAATGACGCATTATCAAGAAGAGATAAATAAGAATGCAAAAGAAGCATATAATATAACTCTTTTAAGGCGTGCTATGTTTAAAATAGCCGAAAGATTGTGTAAAGAAAAGGGCTTTAAAATGATTATAACGGGGGAAAGCCTAGGGCAGGTTGCAAGCCAAACAATAGAGAGTATGACTGCTGTTGGAGATATTGTGGATGGGGTTCAAATAATGCGCCCTCTAATTGCCTTTGACAAGCAAGATACGATAGAAATCGCTAGAAAAATAGACACGTATGATATTTCAATAAGACCTTACGAAGATTGTTGCACAATTTTCGTGCCTAAAAATCCAATAATTAAACCAAGACTTGAAAATGTTTTGAAAGAAGAAGCAAAATTAAACTTTGATGCTTTAATTGATGAAGCTTATAGCTCAATAGAAAAAGTTACTATCAAAGCCAAGTAAAGAAAAAGGAGTGTTTACTTAAACACTCCTTAATTTTTTATCTTTTTTTAGTTTGTTTATTGCATCAAGTTTTCTTAATTTGTTGTTGTTTTTTTCAATTAAATACTCATACCTGTCTGAGATAATTTTTGCCACATCGTCATAGTTAATATAAAGTTCTTTAAAGGCGTTTTCGCCAATCTGTTTAAGCTCTTCTTTGTTGTCTAAAGCATGCATTATAACCTTAGCAAAATCTTCAACATTGTTCTCTGAAGTATAGCCATTATGATTGTTTGTTATTGTTTTAGCGGTGACGGTGTCTTTTATAAAGACGCCAGGAGTTTTAAAAGTTGCAGCTTCGATTTGGACAATAGATGAAGTATCGTACAAACTTGGGAACAAAAATAAATTACTTCTCTGGTAAAAACTAAATAATTCGTTTCTATTATCAATTCTGCCAGTTAGAATAACTTTACCTGTTAGTTGGTTTTCTTTTATTCTTTTCATTAATTCATCTTTATCTGGCCCATCACCAATAAAAAACATGCGAAAGTCTATATTATTGTCTGACAATATTTTTAGGGCATCTAAAATAAAAAGAAGATTTTTTTGAAGCACCAGCCTGCCAACAAACAAAAACACAGGTAAGTCTTTTGGTAAATTATATTTATTGTTTACAAACTCTTCATACTGCTGTGGATTTTTAGGGACAGGGTAATCTGTTGCGTTTGGAACAAAGAAAAATTTGCCTTTATAGCCGTAGCTTCTTAAAGCGTCTGCAACTTTTTCGTGCATGGTCCAAACTTCATCACTTTTAGAGAACACTTTAACTATGTTGTTTAAAAGCATATTAACAATTGATTCATTCTTTGTGTGTTTCATGAAATCATATTTATATTGGCTATGCATAGTCATAACAAAAGGGACTTTTCGTTTTTTTGCAAGAGCACTTGCGTATTTACCCATATTAAAAGGGCTATGGGCGTGAATTATATCTATTCTAAGATTTTTAAGTGTTGATTTTAAGAATTTATCAACATCAGGAAAGGCAAGGTCGTAGTTTACGAATTTAAAATACATACCAGAAACGCCAATAACTAAATATTCTTTCTTTTTTGTTACAACCTTATTTTTGTGCTTTGGAACAACTACAACAACATTGTATGTTTTAGACATATTGATTGCATAGTTATCAAGCACTTTAATAACGCCATCAATTAGTGGGTAAAAAGTATCGCAGAAATAAACTATAGTTTTTTTGCCATTGTTATTATACTCATTTATTTTGCTATTTATAAAGTTCTTATAATCTTTATCTTGCTTGTTTTGGTTTGATTTTTTTTCTTTCATATACTTTGCTCCTATTCTAAAATTATACCAACAAATTTGTAACATAGCAAATGATTTAACTAGGTTGTGCACTACAATCAATATTTTAATAGTATTTGACATTAAAAGCATAAAGCACTATAATTTTATTATAATCCTTTAAAGATAAAAAATAAAAAACGCAAAAATGTGTGACTAATATGTAAAAACTATTCCATTTTTAAGAATTTAATGCTTTTTGTGGGGGAATATGAAAAAAACCTTGAGGTTAAATAGAATACATTGTGTGGCTTGTGCTCTTAATCTTGAAGATAAGGTTAGGGAAGTTGAGGGCGTAGAAAGTGTGAGTATAGATTTTATGACCAAAACTGTTAACCTGGAAATTGACCTTAAAAATAGTGCCGAAATTTTAAAAAATGTTGAAACAGCAATAACTAAGTTTGATGGTTCTATTCGTATTTTAGACGAAAGCGAAGAGGAAAAACAGGCCAAAAAAGAAAGATTAAAAAAGATATTCAATCTTGTAGAGATAGCTCTTGCAATAGTTCTAACCATTGTAGCATTTGTGCTGCCTGCGAGTGTTAATTGGCTAAAAATAACGCTGTATGTTTTTGCGTATCTTTGCGTTGGCTATGATGTTATTTTTATTGCAGTAAAAAACATTTTTAAAGGAAAAGTTTTTGATGAAAACTTCCTTATGTTTATAGCAACAATAGGTGCTTTGGCTTTGCAAGAGTTTACCGAGGCAATAGCAGTTATGCTTTTATACTCGGTTGGAGAATTTTTAGAGGGGCTTGCTGTAGAAAAATCTAAAAGACGAGTCAAGAGTTTGCTTTCAATTAAAGCTGATGGGGCAAATGTTATAAATGATGGGGAAGAGGTTTTAACTAGAATTGAAGAGGTTAAGGTTAACGACATTATTCGAATTAAGCCAGGCGAGAAAGTTCCCTTAGACTGTAAGGTTGTAGAGGGAAAATCTTATATAAATACCTCTGCGATAACAGGCGAGAGTAAGGACGTTTTTGTTTGTGAAAATAGTGAACTTTTAAGCGGAAGCATAAATGGTGAGGGGGTTTTAGAGTGCAGAGTAACAAAGCTTGCAAAAGATAGCACCGCCTCAAAAATTATAGACCTTGTTGAAAAAGCAACAAAGAATAAAGCTACAACCGAAAGGTTTATAACGCGTTTTTCAAAATGGTATACTCCAATAGTTGTTCTAGTTGCTGTTTTGCTTTTAGTTATTCCAGTTGCTGTGGGGCAAGATTTTTCTACATGGCTTTATAGGGCTCTTGTATTTTTAGTTGTTTCATGCCCTTGTGCTTTAATTATTTCTATCCCTCTTGGATATTTTGCAGGGATAGGCTCGCTGGCTCGAAATGGCGTTTTGGTTAAAGGTGCAACTTATATTGATATGCTTGCTGAGGTTAAAACTGTTATTTTTGATAAAACGGGAACTTTAACTAAAGGTGACTTTGAGGTTACAAAAATTCATGCTGAGCCAAATAGTAGCGAGGAAGAGGTTTTGGAACTTATTGCTTATGCGGAAAATTTTTCCAACCATAGAATAGCGAAGTCTATTGTAAAAAAATACGGAAAGAGTATAAATATAGCTTGGGTTGAAGATTACAGCGAAAAAGCAGGAAAGGGCGTTGTTGCAACATTGTTTATGGAAGAGTGCCTAGTTGGAAATGCCGAGCTTTTGAAAGAAAACAATATAGAATTTGTAGAAGCTACCGAACCTGGAACTGTTGTGTACCTCGCAAAAAGTGGAGAGTATCTTGGTTATATTATTGTTGCTGATGCTATAAAAGAGGATAGTTATCTTGTTTCTAGTATGCTAAAAGATTGCTCGGTGAGCCATGTTTCTATGTTTACTGGGGATAATGAAAGCGTGGCAAAAGATGTGGCTAGTAAACTTAATCTTGATAGCTATTATGCGGGACTTTTGCCAGAAGATAAAGTTGAGAAGTTAAAAGAACTACAAAAAAATGGAAGGCTTGCGTTTGTTGGGGATGGTATTAACGATGCACCTGTTTTAGCAACTGTTGATGTTGGCGTGAGTATGGGCGGGCTTGGTAGTGATGCTGCAATTGAAGCGTCTGATGTTGTTTTGATGACAGATGAACCAAGTAAGCTTTGCAGTGCCATTACAGTTTCTAAAAAGACAAAAAACATAATTATAGAAAATATTGTTTTTATACTTTTGCTTAAAGCAGTGGTTTTAATTTTAACCGCGCTTGGATATTCTAGTATGTGGCTTGCTATATTTGCAGATGTTGGTGTAGCCCTTCTTGCCGTTTTGAATTCGCTTAGAGCTATGATAACTCCAAGAAAACTAAAAAATAATGCCAAGGGAAAAGACAATAAAGCTGTAAAGAAATTAGTTAAAATAGAGGAAGCCTAAGCTTCCTTTTTATATGCTTGATTTGCAAAGCAATGTGTGTTATAATTTCAACCATTAGTAGGTAAAAAATATGGCATTTGTAGTTAAAGATTATATTCAAAATATGTTTGAGCAGACCTTTGATAAACTTGGGTTAGATAAAAATATGATTATTATTTCATACTCAAACAAACCAGAGGTTGCAGATTATCAGTGCAACTCTGCATTTTCTCTTGCTAAGAAACTTAATAAAAGTCCTTTAGACATCGCAAAAGAAATTGCGGAAAATTTGGATAAAAAAGAAGACTTTTTGATTGAGGTTGCTCCACCTGCTTTTATAAACATTAAACTTACAGATAAGTTTTTGGAAAGGGCTATAAAAAGTGCGTTTTTAGATATAAAAAGCCTTATAAAAATGCCAGAGAAAAAGTTAACAGTTGTTATGGACTATGGTGGGGCAAATGTTGCAAAAGAGCTTCACATTGGTCATCTTCGCTCGCCTATAATAGGAGAGGCGCTTTACAGACTTTATAAATTGCTAGGGCATAAGGTTGTGTCTGATACGCATCTTGGTGATTGGGGGCTTCAAATGGGTTTAACCATTGCTCAGCTAGAAGATGATAAATATATTGAAGGATATTTTAATAGAGGGGAAAACAAAACAATAACTCTAGACACTTTAAACGAAGAATACCCAAAGGCAAGCAAAAGGAAAGAGGTTGAGCCAGATTTTAAGAAAAAGGCAGAAGAATACACATTAAAGATTCAAAGGGGCGTAGAGCCATACTTCACTATTTATAAGAATATTAGGGAATTGTCGGTTGAAAAAATCAAGGAGAATTATAAAACCCTTGGTTGCACTTTTGATTTATGGTATGGCGAAAGCACGGCTTATCCATATATAGATAGAACTATTCAAATTTTTAAAGACAAGCATCTTGCAAGGGAAAGCGAGGGGGCTTTAATAGTTGATGTGGCTAAAGAGGGCGAGAATGTTCCAATTCCGAGAAAAAGTGAAGAAGAGATACAAAGATACAAAAACCCAATGCCGCCAGTTATTTTAAAAAGCCATTTAGATGCGGATATGTATGCCACTACCGACATTGCGACTATTCTTATGCGAAACGAAACTCTTAAGCCAGACAAGATTATTTATTTTGTAGATTTTAGGCAAAGCATGCACTTTGTTCAAGTGTTTAGAGCTTGCAAAAAAGCAGGTATTAGTCCAGAAAATCAAGAACTTTTGCATATTTCATATGGAACGATAAATGGTAGCGATGGTAAGGCCTTTAAAACGAGGTCTGGAGAGGTTGTTAAGCTTGAAGATATTATCAACATGATAAAAGGGAAAGCAGAAGAAAAGCTAAAAGAAAATGGTATTGAAAATAATCCAAAACTCGCTCTTCAGATAGGTGTTGGGGCTATGAAATATGGCGACCTTTCTAACATAGTTTCTAAAGACTATATTTTCGACCTCGATAAGTTCAGCTCTTTTGAGGGAAGAACGGGCCCGTATATTCAATATACTGGAGCAAGGATAAATTCTTTGCTTAAAAAAGGTGATAATAAATACAGTGAAAATATTATAATTGAGAGAAGTGAAGAGAGAAATATTGTTATAAACCTTATAAAAATGTTTGATAGCTTTACTACTTCTTATGTTGACAACTCACTAAATAGCTTGGCCTTATCGCTTTACAACCTTGCAAGTGCTTATTCGCAGTTTTACAATAATATTAAAGTTCTTACCGAGAAAGATGAAAGGAAAAAGCAGAGCTATCTTGGACTTTCAAAGGTTGTTTTAGATGCGTTAACTTTGGGTCTAGACACTCTTGGAATTGAAATGCCAAAGAAGATGTGATTATGGAAAAAGAAATAAGTGAAAAACAAAATATATTGATTCATAGTTGCTGTGGGCCATGTAGCACCACTGCAATTTTTGAGCTTGGCGAAAACTATAATATAACGGTTTGCTATTATAACCCCAATATTTATCCAGAAGAAGAATACATAAAAAGAAAAAGCGAGCAAATAAAGCTTATAAATCAAATCAATAGCGAGGGCAATATTAAAATAAATGTGCTTGATGCTGATTACGACCCAGAGAATTATGAAAAACTTGTTGAAAATTTAAGAAATGAAAAAGAAGGTGGGGCTAGGTGCTCTGTTTGCTTTGAAATGAGGCTTTCAAAAGTTGCTTTTCTTGCTAAAACTAATGGTTTTGATTTGTTTGCAACAACTTTAACTGTAAGCCCACATAAAAATGCTAAGCTAATCAATGAAATCGGCGAAAAGGTTGCTAAAACTTACGGCATATCATATTTGCCAACAGATTTTAAAAAGAAAGATGGCTATAAAAAGAGTATTGAATACTCGAAACAATATGATTTGTATAGGCAGAGGTATTGTGGTTGTCGCTATTCAATCTGGTTTTAGGGGATATTTTGCCCTTGGAAGTTCAGAAATCAAAAGAAACTTAGTAAGTCATTAAACACTAGGGGTCCCCATAAAACTTTAGATTTATGGGGAGAGGAGAAGTCAAGTGAGAGCCAGGGGTTGGGTAAGAAGTAGCCAATCCAAAGCCGAACTTGAACTTAGACGAAAACTCCTTGCTAAGTTTTTTTAATTTCTTTCTTCGAAGAGCAAACTATCCCCTAAAACGGTAGAGTGGAATAACAGATAAAGGTCTTGATGATATTTTACCCTTGGAAGTTTAGAAATCAAAAGAAACTTAGTAAGTCATTAAACACTAGGGGTCCCCATAAAACTT
>USTP01000041.1 GCA_900557695.1 uncultured Thermoanaerobacterales bacterium
CTACACGCGTAAGATCGTCGGCAGCGTCAGATGTGTATAAGAGACAGTTATTATGCAGGTTAATGTTGACGAACCAATTAGTGCCACGCTTGTTTCAATTGCTTTATACTATATAAGCTTGTATGCCGTTATGTTTATTGCCTATACTTTGCTTGGGTATTTAGTTGATAGGTCTAATAGGATAGGATATTATAGGGCGGGTATTTTATTTAAGGGTGCGTTCATAGTAGTTATAATATTCCTTGGCCGTGATTTGGCGCAAAACACGATCTTAGCAGGCGCCTTTATTGGTTTATCGGAAGCATTTTATTATTCAAGCTACAATGTTTTAAAAGGCGAGATAATTCCAAGAACTCATGCTGATAAGTATATAACAGTTAGCAATATTTTAAAAAAGGTAATAAGCATTGTTTTCCCAATACTAATTGGTTACTTGATAGATGTTAGCACCTATACAACAGTTGCAATATATGTGCTTGTTATTGTTGCAATTCAGTTTGTTTTTGGCTGTTTAATAAAATCTCAAAGGCCAGAAAATTCCGTGTTTGAATTGTTCAAGTATTTAAAGGCGCTTAGGCAAAAAACTGAAGACACGCAAAGAATTAAGCGTTTTTACCCAGTGGTTGCAGGTTATGCATGCACAACTCTTATATCTTCTTGCATAACTCTTCTAACAATATACACCTTTAGAACTAATTTAAACCTTGGTTTATTTACGGCGCTGTTTTCATTTATAACCATAATTTGTTTGGTTCTTTATAAGAGATACACGAAGCCTGGGCACAGAAAGGGGCTGTTGATTTTCTTATCAATTCTACCTGTTCTTTCATCAGTTTTAGTTGCCATTTATATATCAAAGTGGACATACATAATATATAACTTGGTGATGACAGTTTGCCAATGCTTGCTTGCATACACTCTAGATATTTACAGAACAATACTACTTAAGAAAACTAATCACTACGAGTTTATTGCCGAGCATCAAACTGTAACCGAGGGGATTTTTGAAATAGTTAGAGTTATAACTTATTGCTTAATGCTGGTGCTTGGTATAACCTTAGAACTAACTGGCTTAAAGATTTTAATTGCAATTGTTTCGTTATGTTATCCAATAATGGCTATTTCACTTATAAAAACAGAGGATGTAGAGAAAAACTACAGTATTGAAACAGTTGTGGCTTCGGTTGAGGCAACTGTGGAAGAAGATGGCAAAGAGGAAATAATTTTAGTTGAAGAAATTAGAGATGTGGAAGAGATAGAAAACGGTGATGAAGACGCTAAAAAGCACGGCAGTGACAACAAATAGTTTACAAAATAAACATATTGTGCTATATTTTATAAAATTTTAGGAAAGGAGAATAAACCCATGAAGATAAACGGACTTGAGCCATACGACTTTTTAAAGAGGCGTGGGCTTATTTATCAGACAACAGACGAAGAAAGGCTTAAAAACCTACTAAACGGAAAGCCTATAACATTTTACCTTGGTATCGACCCAACTGCCGATTCAATTCATCTTGGGCATTTGTGCTCGCTAAGAACCTTTAGGTTTTTGCAAGAGGCAGGGCATAAAGGCATATTAGTTATTGGAGGGGCAACGGCTATGATTGGCGACCCTTCTGGTAGAACAGATATGAGGAATATGCTTGAAAGGCAGAAAGTTGATAAAAACTTAAAAGAAATTAAGAAATTTAGTGAAAGGTTTATTAAAACAGATGGAAACAACCCTGCTATAATTCTAAACAATAATGAGTGGATGAAAGATTATAGTTATGTAGACTTTTTGCGCGATGTTGGAACCTATTTTAATGTTAACGTTATGCTTTCTGCAGAGGCATATAAAAAGAGGCTGGAAACTGGTGGGCTAACTTTTCTTGAAATGGGATATATGCCAATTCAAGCCTATGACTTTGAGTATTTAAACGAGAAGTATGGTTGCGTTTTGCAGGTTGGTGGGAGCGACCAATGGGGAAACATGGTTGCAGGCACTCAACTTGTTAGAAGAAAAAAAGACACTATCTTAGATGTAATGACAACACCACTTTTACTAAACTCTAAGGGCGAAAAAATGGGTAAAACCTCGGGCGGAGCTCTTTGGGTAGACCAAGGCAAAACCAGTGTTTACGATTTTTATCAATATTTTATGAATATAGATGACCAAGATGTTGCAACAATTCTTAGGTGGTTTAGCGACTTAGATGTTGACGAAATAGAGAAGATGTGCAAGGAAGACATAAGAAAGGCTAAAAAACAGATGGCTTATGTTGTAACAAGTCTTGTTCATGGCAAAGAAAAAGCAGAAGAAGCTAGAAAAACTGCAGAAGAGATTTTTAGTGGCTTAGGCGTGAGTGAAAATATGAAAACGGTAGAGGTTGAAAAAAGGGCAGAGGGCTATGGCGTTTTAGACCTTATGACCAAGATAGGTATCACGGCGTCTAACGGAGAGGCAAGAAGGCTTATAATGCAGGGCGGTTTGTCGATTGATGATAAAAAACTAACAGATGCAAATGCCTCTGTTCCTTGCGAAAAGGATGTTATAGTTAAGAAAGGTAAAAAAGTGCATTTAAGAGTTGTTTTCAAGTAAAAAATTGTAGAAAATTGCTCAATTTTGTCGGCTTTTTGGGGCTTGAAAGAAAAATAAAAAATTGTTTAAAAATATTTGCCTTTTTAGAAAAAATTATATAGAATTAAGGTAACCTAGCCATACGGCAGGATACTAAAACAACAAAGAGGAGTAGAACATGAAAATTTCAGACGTAAGAATTCGCATTGTTAAGAACGAAACAAGCAAAATTAAAGCAAGCGCTTCTATAACTATTGATGATTGCTTTGTAGTTCACGACATTAAGGTGATTGAGGGTAACGAGGGATATTTCATTGCTATGCCTAGCAGAAAAACCCCAGATGGCGATTTTAAAGACATTGTTCACCCATTAAACACTGAAACTAGAGAAATGATTCGTGATATTGTTCTTAAAGCATTTGAAGAAGCTAAACAAGCACAATAATGTTTTAACTCCTTTAAAGAATAAACTGGAGTTACTAAAAAAATATCCACTAGCAAAGGCTAGTGGATATTTTATTTGACAAAAGTTGATGCTGTTTGTGAAAGTGGGGTAGGCTTTCCGCATAGTAAAGAACTAGTTATGATTAGGTTTTTAAATGTTATGGAAAGAGTGCATGGTGATGACTATAAAAGAGATTGGGCAAATTTTCAAAGAGAAAATTTTGAAAAAGAAGAATCTCAGCCTTTAAATAATTAAAATGTAAATAAATCACGATTTTTTTTGATTTGCAAATTTTGTTTGCGGTACAATATTTTTAAGCTTTTCATATAATAAAAATATGAAAAAGATTGATAATAAACTTCATTTTTTGGGCATTGGTGGAATTTCTCAAAGTGCCATTGCCCTTATTTATAAAAGCCTAGGTTATTTTGTTTCGGGGTCAGACAGAACTAAAAGTGCCATTACCGAAAAACTAGAACTTGGCGGAGTGCCAGTTTGCATAAATGGCGTATCGAGCTATATTAAAGATGCCGATATAATTGTGGTTAGCGCTGCTATACATGAGGATGATAAGGAACTGCAACTTGCTAAAAGCCTTAATAAAAAGATAATTTCAAGGGCAAAAATGCTTGGAACCTTGGCATCAAAGTATGGCAAAGTTATTTCTGTTGCTGGAAGCCATGGTAAAACAACCACAACGGGTATGCTTGCCGAAATTTTTATTCATGCTGGGCTAAACCCAACTGTTCATGTTGGCGGAGAACTAGACAATATTTCTGGGAATGTTCATATTGGAAATAAAGACTATTTTATTACCGAGGCCTGCGAATATGTGGACAGTTTTTTAGAGCTTAAAAGCGATATTTCAGTTATACTAAATATTCAGCCCGACCATTTAGACTATTTTAAAACCTTTGACAAAATAGACAAGTCGTTCACTAAGTTTGCTAGCCACACCAAAAAGGGTGGACTTGTTGTGTATTTAGCAGACGACCCTTGCGCAAACAAAAAATATAAAACCCGCAACATTAGCTACTCTATAAATGGTAATGGTATTATAGAAGCTAGAAATATAAAAGAATATGAGAAGGGAAAGTATAAGTTTGACTGCTATTTTCTTGGCGTTAAGCTAATTAAAATTAGGCTTGGGGTTTATGGTGTGCATAATGTTTATAATGCCTTAGCTTCAATTTGCGTGGCATTAGAAGAAGGCATTGATATTGGGGTTATTAAAGAGGCGCTCTATAATTTTAAGGGTGCTAAAAGAAGATTTGAAGATTATGGCTACTATAAAGGTGCAAGGCTTATTCACGACTATGCCCACCATCCAACAGAAATTAAAGCAACCATAGCTCTTGCAAAAAGAATAACCAGCGGAAACTTATATGTTGTTTTTCAGCCACACACTTTTTCTAGAACAAAGCTACTTTTAGATGGATTTAAAAGTTGTTTTACTGGTGCAAAAGAGGTGTTTGTTTATAAGGTTTACCCAGCCAGAGAACGCGAAGAAGATGGTATAAACGAGAAAGAACTTGCTAGGCAACTTTCGCTTTCTGGGCAAAAAGCGTTTTCTTTTGAAGACTATATTGAAATGAAAAATTATATTGACCAAAAACTTTCAAAGAAAGATACCTTGCTTGTGCTGGGGGCTGGGGATATTGAAGATTTTGCAAAAATGCTTGGCGGAAAAAAGTAGAAGATAAATAAAAAATAAAGAGGGCATCTAAAAAGGTGCTCTTTTTTAGTTACAAAGTTCTGGGAGGGGGGGTATTATATTTTTGAAATAAAAAAGAAGCAATTAAATAATATTGTGATGGGAAAGCAAGAGAAAAATGTCCTGAGGTATCCTATAGGGTACACTGGTTAGAAAGACAGATATGTTAAACTAAAAAAGTAATAAAAACAATATATAAAGCAAAGGATAAAGGTATGGGGAAGATAGGAAAAAGGATAATAGCGGTAGTAATGCCAATAATGCTGGTGGCTATTGTTTCACTATGCCTATGTTTGCCACTAAGGGAAAATAATCAAAATAATAAAACTGTGCAAACTATAAACCCAATGGTGGAGAGCGATGCACAAATATACTATGCCTCTGCGGAAGACACAGGGGCTAGTACGGCAAGTAGCGCCTATAAAGGCGGAGCCATATTTATAGAGCCAAATGCGCAAGTGAATATGAAAGGGGGAACGCTTCAAAACCATAGCAACACCTATGGTGGTGCGGTGTTTATATCAAGCGGAGCCACCTTTACCTTAGATAACGGAACAATAACAGGCTGCCAAGCCACCTATGGTGGAGGGATATATGTATCAAGTGGGGCAACCTGCATAATAAATGGCGGGCAAATAGTAGGCAATAGTGCAAATTATGGCCCAGCGATTTATGTAGAGAAAGGTGGAATATTACAAATAACTGATGATACAGTTGTTGAAGATAATGAAGTGTATAACGAAAATGTTCCTTCTATTATTTCATCAGACACAATACAAGTTGGTGGAACCTATAACGGAACCGCGTCGACGCTATATTTGCATTACACTGAGTTTGGTTCATATCCACAAACCTATGTTGGGGATAGCATGAATGAAACTTTGGAAAGCTGGTATAATAGCAGTAGCCCAGTAAATTTAAAGACCTACACAACAAGGGAAAACACTCGCTATAACTCAGGTGTTTACACTAGCCACATGTACACCGATGGAGATATTTATGCAAGGGGCTATTCATATAGATATAGTTCATACACATATTCCACAGGGGAAAGCATCCCAGCAAATGGAACAGTTGTGTGGTTTAAGGTAGAGCCAATAAGGTGGCTGGTGCTAAATTATGACGAATACATAGCGGGAACAGATACGGAACTAGAGTTATTAAGCGAGCTAGTGTTAACAGGCTATATATACTTCAATCCATCAAATGATGATGGAAACAGTTGGGAAACATCATATATACGGGAATGGACGAATGGAACTTTCTATAATAGTGCCTTTACAGTAGACGAGCAGGAAATGATAGCCACAAGCACAGTTAAAAACAATGTAACAGGTAACTATTCAAGTTCAACTTCTGATGGAATCGGAACAACCACTTATGACAAAATCTACTTAAGAAGTTATTACGAAATGAGTAGTGGATTGTTTTCTACAGGAACAGAAAACCAAGACTATGCTAGAAGAATGTGTAGCCCAACAGACTTTGCGTTAAGCAATTATGCAAAGATGTTCACAAGTATGACAACAAGTTATAGAACAGGAACGAGCTACTACTGGACTCGGGCGGCGGGGTCGTCCGCTTCTAGCGCCTGTTATGTGCACTATTATGGCGGCGTCACCAACCGTACTGTGTACGATGCGAGCCTCGGCTTTCGGCCCGCTTTGCATCTAGCCCTCTAATATCTTTTTTCTCCTCGCGGAGCGAGAACTGAAAAATAAATAACCTTTTTAACCCCCCTTTTAAAGGGGGTGTGGTTTTATTTACTTTTAAATAAAATTAGAAGAATTTGCACTAAACATACTGCATAAATAAAATTCGAGGAATTTTTGCTCCCATAGCTAGGGGAGCTGGCTACGAAGTAGCCTGAAGGGTTGTTTAATTTACTACCTCTCAGGCACTGCGTGCCAGCTCTCCTAGCAAGGAGAGCAAAAACTATGAATAGTTTTACAAAATGGCCAAGAAAAAAGTAGTATTAGGCGGCTTGGTTTAAATATTTTTTTGGCATAGCTTTCGTCAAAGTTCAAGCTTGGCTTTAGGGTGGCTTGAAAGTTTCAACCCACCCCATGGCTTTCGCTTGACTTTTCCTCTCCCCACAAAGCTTTCGCCTTGCGGGGCCCCCAAAAAAGGGAAGTAAATGACCTACTGGAATTTTTTTAATATCAAAAATCACTAGACGCCTTAGATTGTGTATATAAGAAAATTTCAAAAAAAATTCCAGGCAGACTCGTATTTGCATACGACTGTCTATCTGGGGTTTTGCGGTTTATGAACTTAGAATTGTAAAACAAATACAGGAACTAGGGGGCATAGTTTAGCTTTAGAAGAAGGGAACAAAAAATCAAAAATAATTTAGAAACCTTTTGGGGCATAGTTTGCTATTATAAGAAATAAACAAAAAAATTCCAGCAGGGAGTTTATTTACATAAATGACCTACTGGAATTTTTGTAGTTTATGAACTTAGAATTGTAAAATATGCCCCAAAACTAGTTGGTTTTGTATGGCAACAAAGCCATAACCCTAGCCTTCTTTATAGCATTAGTTAGCTCTCTTTGATGTTTAGCACAAACACCAGTTGTTCTTCTTGGGATGATTTTGCCTTTCTCTGTCATATATTTTCTTAAACGAGCAGTGTCTTTATAATCAATCTCTTCAACTTTATCTGTGCAGAAAGAGCATACTTTCTTTGGGCTCTTTCTAACCTTTTTAGGGTTCTTGTCATCATAAGAAGCGTTGTTATTTTTAACTTGCTTTTTCATATTGCTTCTCCTTAATTTTTTTATAGTTTAACCCAAACCTACAATATAAAAATAGATTTTGGTTAGAATGGAAGATTGTCGTCATCTATTGGCTCAAATTTATTTACAACATCTTTCTTTGCAGGCTTTTCTTTTGCAGGTTCATCACCCTCGCCATCAGCCTGCCTTGAAGACAAGAACTCAACCTCGTCTGCAACGATTTCGGTTATATATCTTCTTGTGCCATCTGAGCCATCATAAGACCTAGTTTGAATGCTGCCACAAACTGCTGCTTTGCTACCTTTCTTTAGGTATTTATAGCAGTTGTCTGCCTGACCGCGCCATACAATAACAGGCAAGAAATCTGCTTCTCTTTCACCATCAACGCCCGCAAATCTACGAGGAACGGCGATTGTGAATTTGCAAAGCGAAATTCCGTTGTTAGTTGTGGTTAACTCTGGGTCTTTAGTTAGATTACCAATCAAAATAACTTTATTCATTTTTATTTCCTCTTTGCTTTATTTTTTTACTTTCTTACAAGTTATCATGTGGCGAACTAAGCCTTCTGTTATTAGAAGCTGATTTTCTAAAACCTGCACTGCAGACTGTGGAGCTTCAAAGTTCATTAAAACATAGTAGCCTTCATTCTTATAAGCAATAGGGTAGGCGTATTTACGGATACCCCACTTTTCTGGCTCTGAGGCTGTTCCACCATTATTTTCAACAACAGACTTAACTTTTGCAATAATTTCTTCTTTATTTTCGTCTGGCGTTTGAGCATCAATGATGTATAATATTTCATATGCCTTCATAATTTCTACCTCCTTTTGGACTCATTCGGCTTTAGAAAAAATCTAAAGCAAGGAACTGTTGAAATTATTATAACAAAGAGGTTTATATTTTGCAAGTATTTAATTTATTTTACTATTAAATTATCAAAAGTTCGCGGGGAAAACTCGTATCTGTCTCTTATACACATCTCAGAGCCCACGAGACTCGACGTCATCTCGTATG
>USTP01000042.1 GCA_900557695.1 uncultured Thermoanaerobacterales bacterium
CGAGATGACGTCGAGTCTCGTGGGCTCGGAGATGTGTATAAGAGACAGCTTATAAATGTGAAATATGCCCTAAGACTTGCCACAACAATTCTTATACTTCTTCCCCGACCCACATGGGCAAGGGTCGTTACGGCCTATAGCCTTGGTTTTGTTAACAATTGTTCCTTGAGGTCGGTCTGCTTTTATAGGACGCCTTTGCATAGTTGGTGGTTTTTGCCCGATTTCAATTCTAACGCCCATAAGAGCATTTGCAACATCACGGCGCATAGAACTAATCATGTCGTCAAACATATCAAAGCCTTCAGTTTGGTATATAGTTATAGGGTTTTTGTTGCCGTAGGCTCTAAGCCCAACGCCTTGACGCAGGTTGTCCATATCGTCTATATGGTCTATCCACTTTCTGTCCATGATGTTTAAAAGTATATGCCTTTCAACATCGCCAAACTTAACGCCTTTTTCTTCATTTTCGGCTTTCTTTTCTTCATACCTGTTTATGGCAATAGTAGCTATTTCCTCGGCAAGCTCCCTGCTTGAATACTTAGTTAAAACCTCTTCGGTTATAAAAGAAGTTCCTGGCTCTAACATACGCTTTTCAAGTTCAGTGTTAAAGCCATCAATATCTACCTCATCTGGTTCTTTATCGTTATCGTATTCATAAACGGTTTCGTCTGCCACTTCTCTTATCATTTCTAGAATTTTATCATGCACATCTTCGCCGTCTAGAATTTTATTTCTTTCTTTATAAACTTCTTCACGCTGACGGTTAAGAACATTATCATACTCAACAACTTGTTTTCTTATTGAGAAGTTTCTTGCCTCAACTCGCTTTTGCGCCGTTTCAATATTCCTTGAGAAGAATTTCCAATTTATAGAAGTATCGCTGTCTAGTTTTAGCACCTCTGCCATTCGTTTAAGTTTTTCCGAACCAAACACTCTAGCTAAGTCATCATCAGCCGAGATGTAGAACACTGAATAACCAGGGTCACCTTGACGGCCCGACCTACCCCTAAGCTGGTTATCAATACGCCTAGACTCATGCCTTTCAGTGCCAATAATCTTTAGGCCTCCAAGCTCAGTCACCTGCTTTTTCTCTTCTTTAACATCCTTTTCTAGGTCTGCTAAAAGCTCCTGATAAACCTCTCTTGCCTGCTTTTCTTCATCAGTGTTAACAGCAAAGTATGAAGAAGCCAACTCTATCATATCATCTTCATAGCCCTTCTTTTTCATCTCTTGCTTAGCTTTAAACTCTGCATTACCGCCAAGCATAATATCTGTTCCACGGCCAGCCATGTTGGTTGCTATTGTTACAGCCCCTTTTCTACCAGCCTGAGCCACAATCTCTGCTTCCCTTTCATGATTTTTAGCGTTTAAAACATTGTGAGGAATTTTCATTCTACGAAGCTGCTTAGAAAGCTCTTCCGACTTTTCTACAGTTATAGTACCAACCAAAACTGGTTGCTGTCTTTCATAACACTCTTTCACATCCTCACAAATGGCTTTAATTTTAGCCTCGTGCGAGAAATAGAAAATATCGTTAGCATCTACACGGATAACAGGCGTATTCGTTGGAATTATAACAACATCTAGCCCATAAATATCTTTGAATTCGCCCTCTTCTGTTTTTGCAGTACCTGTCATACCACTAATCTTATTATACATTTTAAAGAAATTCTGCAATGTTACAGTTGCAAGCGTTTTGTTTTCGGCATTTATCTTAACGCCTTCTTTTGCTTCTATCGCCTGATGAAGTCCATCTGAATAACGCCTACCAATCATTATACGACCAGTAAACTCATCAACAATCAAAACTTCCCCGTCACGAACAATGTAGTCGTTATCGCGCTTCATCATAAACCTTGCACGAATTGCATTGTTAACGCTATGGTTGATGTTTGTGTTGCTAACATCACTTAAGTTGTCAATTTTATAATATCTTTCAGCTTTTGCAACACCCTCTTCTGTTAGGTGAATTGTTTTCTTTTTCTCGTCTATGCTAACATCTTCAGGTTTCAAAGTTTTAGCAAATTTGCAAGCTGTTACGTACTCGTCACAACTCTCTCCAGATGGTCCAGACAAGATAAGCGGAGTTCTTGCCTCATCTATCAAAATACTGTCCACCTCATCAATAATGGCAAATTCTAAGCCACGCATAAGCATGTCTTTTTTGCTCATTGCCATATTGTCACGAAGAAAGTCAAACCCAAACTCACTGTTTGTGCCATAAGTTATGTCTGCCTGATACGCAAGCCTTTTTTCTTCAATTGGTTGGTTTGCATAAACAACGCCAACTTTTAGCCCTAAAAATCTGTGAATCTTTCCCATCCACTCAGCGTCACGCTTTGCAAGGTATTCATTAACTGTGACAATATGAACAGGCTTGCCCGAAAGCGCATTTAAGTATGCAGGAAGAGTTGCAACCAGCGTTTTACCTTCACCAGTTTTCATTTCAGCAATACGGCCTTGATGCAAAACAATACCACCAAGTAGTTGAACATGAAAGTGCTTCATTTTTAGCACTCTATATCCAGCCTCTCTAACAACGGCAAAAGCATCGGGCAAAATATCATCTAGGGTTTCGCCTTTTTCAAGCCTTCCCTTTAAAATATTGGTTTGATTTTTAAGCTCGTCATCAGTCATTGCACTATACTTAGAGTCTAACTCTTCTATTTTTGAAGCAATTTTTTCAAGCTTTTTAATACTTCTATTATTATCAAAATTTGCGAAAAAGCTAATAAGTCCCATAATTTTTCTCCTAGGCTATAATATATAATAAATGGTGAAAAATGTAAAGGATTCTTTAAAAACAATATGGCACCAAAATTATATATTTTGCAAAAAAAACAACTATTATATATTATTAGACGGAGTTTTAGCTAGCGACAGCACGCTAACACTTCTTGCCCCTGCTCGGTTTAAAGCTTTTGCACATTCATTTGCAGTTGCACCAGTTGTTAAAACATCATCAATAATCAGTATGTCTTTGTTTTTAACCAATTGCTTGTTTATGCATGCAAAACTGCCTTTAATATTCTCTGCTCTTTCTTTAGCATTTAGAGTAGATTGCTTAAAGTTGTCTTTAATTCTAACCAAACAATCTATCATGGGCAAACCAGAAAGCAAAGAAAACTCGCGGCAAAGCTCCTTGGCTTGATTGTAGCCCCTCGCCTTCTCACGCTTAACAGGCATTGGAACGAAAGTTACCACATCCACTATAAGGTCGCTTGTGGAATAGTAATTTACCAATAGCTTTGCTAAATATGGCGCATAACTTTTATACCCATTATATTTAAAGCGCATTATCATTGGCGAAGTGTAAGGCGTGTAGGCAAACACCGACCTTGCCCTGTCAAACTCATATTCATGATTTTTGCAGTTTATGCAATAATCATAATTTCCGTTAATTATTTCTCCGCAACGCAAGCAATAGTTGTCTTTAGTAAACGGAATATTTTCTAAACACTTAGAACATAGCCTTAGCTCGTTGTCTTGGTCGCACTCATGCTTGCAGCAAATGCAGCTATGTGAACCAAACAAAAAATTTTCCATTTTATCAAAACTAACCTTTAATTTACTTAAGCCTTTATTCATATTTATGATTATACTTTCATTTTTTATTTTCTCCAAACTTTTTTTCGCTTTAAAAATCCTTTTTCTTTTAGTTTCTTATTTTCGTTGACAAAATTATATATTTTGCCATAATAAACTTAAGTAAGGAGTTTTAGTATGAATAAAAACAAAATAGTAGCCGTGGTTGGAATGTGCGGAAGCGGTAAAACAGTGGCGGTTTCAGAATTTGAAAAAAGAGGCTGGAAAAAAATATATTTTGGCGAAGCAACTTTTATTAAAATGAAAGAGCTTGGGCTAGAAATAAATGAAGAAAATGAAAGAAAAGTTCGTGAGCAGCTTCGTGCTAGTGGAGATAAAGGTATATATGCTCGAATCTTTTTGCCAGAAATTGAAAAGGCTCATAAAAAAGGCAATGTTGTTATTGAAAGCATGTATTCTTGGAGTGAATATAAAATAGTTAAAGAAAAATTTAAAGACGCATTTGAGGTGCTATGCATTGCAACTGATGCCCCACTAAGGCGCGAGCGCCTAAAAGTGAGAGCTTTTAGGCCAATGGATGAGGCCACCTCAATGGCTCGAGATTACTCAGAAATAGAAAACATAGAAAAAGGTGGCCCTATCGGCATAGCCGACCACTATATTTTAAACAACTCATCAAAACGCACTTTCGTTAGCCATGTGAATAAATATATCGACACCTTGATGAAATAACTTTCCCCTAGCGAAACAACTTATTATAAACACAAAAAAACCACCAAATAGGTGGTTTTTTTGTGCAGCCATTAAAACTTTTAAACAGCTCTTTTACCGTTTATTTTCAATAAAACAGTGATAGAGGCAATTATTGATGTTACAAGGCCTAAAATAATACCAGCGTTTATACTCAATGTATCTTTAATAGCTCCGCCTATAACCTCAACATTTAAGAACGAAAGCGCAGAAATTAAACTTGCTATCATAAACGCTAGTGACGCCAGTACCGCAATAATTGCAACGAGCGAGAACCTTTTACCAGCAAGGCACAATATGATAAATACTATTGCAATAACTGATGCAATCATTGCAAAAAAGTGCATCCAACCTGAAGCGTTTAAAGCACCAGCAGCATCTTCATTTGCTTTGTATGAAGCCAATGTTGTGTACCTTAAAGCCTCTCCAGCATTAACAATACCAGCCTCTTGAGCCTTCTCTCGCGCTGCTTCCTCACTAATGAAGCAAATTTCCATTGATGAGTACTTTAAAACAGTATCATCACTAGTGCCCCTGTATGTTGGGATAAAAAAGCTAATTGCTGTAACTAAACAAAGTACAATAGCAATCATTCCCAAAATCAGGCTTGTTCTATTTGTTTTTGATTTTGCCATATTTTTCTCCTTATAAATTTCATTAACTATATTTTAACATACCAAAATTTTCGGTCAAGCAAAATAGAACAAATTTGCCAAACATTATTCACTTTTTTACACCTAAAACATCAATAAAAATATTCGCTTGCAACTTTATTTAACAACTTTCTTACTTTTGCACATGGCGCAGCAAGTGGCTCTCTATAGTATGGCTTTATAAGCCCTAATTTATGCATCAAATACTTTATTGGTATTGGGTTTGATTCTAGTGAAAGCGATTCTATTAAACCAAAATATTTAAAATACAGGTTCTTAGCAATATCTGGTTTGTTATTCTCAAACAAGTCGATAATATCATGACATAATTTGGGGCAAACATTCCCAACAACTGATATTATAGCCTTTGCCTTTATTGAAAGCATAGGCAAAATTAAATTATCGTTCCCTGTAATAATAGAAAAATCCTTATTCACAGTTAACTTAGCCAATTTTTGAGCATAGCTAATATCTCCACTTGCTTCCTTTACCCCAATAATGTTTTCATGGCAGGCAAGTTTATCTATCAATTCCTCGCTTATTTTTACATTGGTTCTTGAAGGTATATTATATAAAATAATTGGCAAATAGGAATTGTCTGCAATGCTACTAAAAAACTTGTATAAGCCACTTTCAGTTGGCTTAATATATGGTGGCGGAGCAACTAAAAGAGCGTTAGCCCCATCAATAAATCTAGATTTAACTTGACATAAAGCATCACTTAAACTAAAAGCATTAACCCCTGCAATTATTGGCACCTGTCCACTAGCAGTGTTCACAATTGTTTCAAGAACTTTTCGTTTTTCAAAGCTACTGAGCATGGGTGCTTCCGCTGTGCTACCAAGAGCCACTATACCATCAGTTAAATTATTTAATTGAAAAGTTGTAATCTTACTAAGCGTTTTAAAATCTACACTTCGGTTTTTACTAAACGGCGTAATTAGCGCCGTATAATTTCCACGCAAATCCAATTTTCACCTCACAGTAAGCTGAAATTCTTCAGCCAAAAGTTTACATAATCTCGCTCCAAAATTCTTTTTAACCACAATTTTCAAGCAGCTTTCGCTTAAATCCATAAAAAACACAGAAAATTTATTTATTTTTATTAAATTTTGCACTTTTTCCATAAATTCATCATGAAAAATAAACCCACTTCCGGTTAAAATCAACATATCACATTCATTAAAATGCATATTTTTGTATTTTTTATGGTTATATACCTGCTTAATGAAGTCTTTTGTAACACTTGTCACAATTGTTTGATAGATATATCCATCACGCTTTTCCTCGGCATATAATTTGGTTGTAGAACATTCCTTTTTAAATTTTAATTGTATTTTTCCATTGCAAGAGTAGTGGTTTTTTACTAATAAAAGTTTATTTTGAAAAGAAATATTATCAATAAAGTAACTTTCTAAAGCATCATAGACTACCCTAGTGCCTTTAGTTTTCCCACTTTTTAAAACCTCAACCTCTTTTTTATATTTATTCGCAAGTTCTAAACATCTAAAATCTAAAATCTTAGCCCCAAGCGGAGCCGCTTCAAGTGCCGATTTAATATTTATGGTTTTTAAACGGTTGCCACTAGGAACTATTTTAGGATCGCAAACATAGTATCCATAAACATCTGTATATATCTTAACTTTGGCATCAAACACTATACCAAGGGCAACGGCAGTTGTATCTGACCCCCCTCTTCCTAGCAGCGTATATTTATTTTCTTCATTAACTCCTTGAAAACCTGGTACAACAACAACTTTTCCCTCTGCAAGCATATTTTCTATATTTTCTTTGTCAATATGAGTAATAATTGCATTTTTTAGGTTGCCCTTTGTATGTATTTTAATATCTTTAGCAGTTAAACACACACTTGGCACATTTATATCTTGCAGGGCAAGGGTAAGTAAAGAAGCCGAAACAATTTCCCCTGTTGTTACTAGTGTATTAAATGCGCTTGGCTCTGGACAGGAAGAAACTAAGCTTGCCTGCCTTAATAATTTATCCGTTGATTTCCCCATCGCGCTAACAACAATAATTAGCTGGGTATGAGGTCTTGAAACTATAGTTTTTATGAAAAATGCAACTTTTTTTATTTTTTCTATACTTGATAAACTACTCCCACCAAATTTTAAAACAAAACGCAATATACTTTCCTCCATTAGTGTAGTTTATTCTAAACTTGTTTTTATTGTTAAAAATATAAGATAATGTTCGGCTTTGTTAAAAAAGTTGCTAAACTAATAAAATAATGTTAATATAATAAAAGAAAAATAAGGAATGTAAAATATGGCAAAATTATCTAGATGCAGTAATTGTACTGGTGAACTAATATTTAAACCTGAAACTGGCACGCTTATCTGTGAAAGGTGTGGAAGCACTTTCCCTGTAAACGAAGGGGACACTAGGCCAATTATCCGTGCCTACTCTCCAACCTATGTCCCAGAAGAGAATAAAAACATCAGTGAAGAGTATTCTTGCACAACCTGCGGAGCTAAAATTGTATCAGGTTCTAACGAAACAATAAGAAGATGTGCATCTTGCGGCAACTCAACTTTAAAGCGTGAAAAAATCTCAACCATTGCCCCAGATGGTATTATTCCATTCACGGTAACTAGAAAACAGGCTGTTCAAATTTTTAAAAATTGGGTATCGTCACGAAAGTTTGCTCCAAGCGACCTAAAGAGAATGGCAAAGCTTGAAAAAATATCTGGGCTTTACACGCCCATTTGGAACTTTAACTTTACGGCAACATGCATGTATAACGCAATTGGCGTAAAAAAATACACTGATAGTGACGGCAATGAAGAGTTTCGCGACTATCCAATTAACAAAGTTAAGGACCAACAATATCAAAATAAAATCATTAGTGCAAGTTCTAGAATTTCAGATAACTTTATTGAGGGGCTAGGAACCTACGATTTCAACAAACTTCGCCCCTACTCTACCGATTATTTGCTTGGATTTGTTGGGGTAGACACTGATCTTGATATTCATAGCATCTACAACAATATGACTGGCAAGATAGCCTCTAGTAACGAAAGAAAAGCATTAAATAATCTTGAAGCAGATTATTATAGGGTAGACAATTTTAATTGCAGAACTCGTTTTAGAAATGTAACTTTTAATTATTCTTATGTGCCCGTGTGGGCAAATCACTATACATATAAAGGCAAAGAGTACCATTGCTATATAAATGGTCAAACTGGCACAGCAACTGGTAAAGCACCAAAGTCTTTTCTAAAAATCACTGGCTTGGTTTTGGGAATTTTAGCGGGCATTGGAATTATTGGGGCTATAATCTATTCTTTGCTTTTCTAATAAAACGCTAAAAATTGAGTTGTAAATTTTCTAAAAATTTTATTTCTGTCTCTTATACACATCTGACGCTGCCGACGAT
>USTP01000043.1 GCA_900557695.1 uncultured Thermoanaerobacterales bacterium
CTCGGAGATGTGTATAAGAGACAGATATTAGCGATTGTGATGCTAGAAAAAAGGAAATAATTCTAACTAATAAAGCTAAGTCGTATATTGATGATATACACAAACACCTTAAAGGGTTTGCTTCTATTATTAGCGAAGGAATCACAACAGAAGAAAAGGCAACACTATTTAACATTTTAAAAAAAATGGAAAACAATTTAAAAAAACAGGAGCTAATTTATGAAAAAAATATTTAAAACCTTAAAAACAAAAGATGTGTTTTTTATATTTCTTTGTGCTGGTCTTATAGTTTTTCAGGTTTGGCTAGACATGAAGCTTCCTAAATATATGATGGAAATCTCTTCTCTTCTTGGCAGTGCAGATGTTGCCGTTGCCACAATTTGGGAAAAGGGCGGATATATGCTACTATGCGCGCTTGGTAGCATGGCGTCTGCCATAACTGTTGGTTTCTTTACAGCCAAAATTGCGGCTGGCTTTTCAATGCGTTTAAGAGCAAATGTGTTTTCAAAAGTAGAGTCTTTTTCATTAGAACAAATTAAAAGATTTTCAACCTCAAGCCTTATAACCAGAACAACAAACGATATTTCCCAGCTTCAAATGGTTATTGCAATGGGTATGCAGGTTCTAATTAAAGCACCAATTTTAGCAATTTGGGCAATATGCGAAATGTCGTCAACAAACTGGCAATGCTCTATTGCAACAGGAGTTGCAGTGGCACTAACGCTTTTAACAATCTCTATTGCAGTTACCCTTGCTCTTCCAAAATTTAAAAAGATGCAAACTTTAACAGATAACATAAACAGGGTAACCCAAGAAAACCTAGAGGGCGCTAGAGTTGTTAGGGCCTACAACGCTGAAAACTTTGAAAAAAACAAGTTTGAAAAAGCCAACGATGCCCTAACCAAAACAAGCCTGTTCACAGGCAGGGTTATGAGCATAATGAACCCTATGATGACCTTTATTATGTCTAGCCTTCAGCTTGCTATATATTGGATAGGTGCTATCGTTATTTCAAACACCGCTCTTGAAGCTAGAGCTACAGTGTTTGGCGAAATTATGGGCTTCTCATCTTATGCAATGCAAGTTGTTATGGCATTTATGATGATAACAATGATTTTTGTTATTCTTCCAAGAGCAACCGTATCTGCAAGGCGTGTTGCAGAGGTTTTAAACACAGAAAACAATATTGCAGACGGCTTATTTACTGGCGAAACAGAAGAAAAAGGAACAGTTGAGTTTAAAAATGTTTTCTTTAAATACCCAGATGCAGAGGAATATGTTTTAGAAGATGTTAGCTTTGTGGCAAACAAGGGCGACACGGTGGCTTTCATAGGTTCTACTGGTAGTGGTAAAAGCACTCTTATAAACCTTGTTCCTAGATTCTATGATGCAACCAGTGGGCAAATTTTAATAGATGGCGTTGATATTAAAGACTATAATTTAAACAGCCTAAGAAATAAGCTTGGCTACATCTCTCAGCGTGCTGTAATGTTTAGCGGAACAGTTAGAAGTAACCTAACTTTAGGCGAAAATGGCAAAGGCGAGCAAACAGACGAACAGATGGATGAGGCACTTAAAATATCTTGCGCGCTAGACTTTGTTAACAAAATGAAAAACAAAAAAGATTCTTTTATTGCTCAAGGTGGAACTAATGTTTCAGGTGGTCAAAAACAGCGATTGTCTATAGCAAGGGCAATAGCAAGGCAGCCAGAAATACTAATTTTTGACGATTCGTTCTCTGCTCTAGACTATAAAACAGACAAAAAGCTTCGCTCTAATCTAACAAAAGATTTGCCTGATGCCACAAAGCTTATAGTTGCCCAAAGAATAGGAACTATTAAAGACGCAAACCTTATAGTTGTTTTGCATGAAGGCAAAGTTGTTGGAAAAGGCACTCACAGTGAACTATTAAAAAATTGTCCAATTTATAAAGAAATAGCCTTGTCACAATTAAGCGAGGAGGAACTAAAAAATGAGCTCAACTAATAATAGAAAAGCACCTCCTATGATGGGTCCTGGCCCACGCAGAGCCTATGGCAAACCAAAAAACTTTAAAAAATCTATAGGCAAGCTTTTATCTCACAACAAACAGTATTTCCCACCAATGATAATTGCCATTATTTTTGCAATTATCTGCACAGGCATAACGCTAGCTGGCCCTTCGCTAATAGAAAATATAACAAACCATCTATTCAATAATCTGTTTGGAACAATTAACTTAAACTATATTGCAAAACTAGGAATAATTCTTGCCTGCCTCTACTTTGTTTGTTTGGTTTTAAACTATCTTGCAGGCTTTATAATGACAACAATAACAAACAGAATTTCTAAGGGCTTTAGAAAAGAAATTTCTAGAAAGATAAACTATCTTCCACTTAGCTATCTTGATAGAACAAGCCATGGCGACCTTTTAAGTAGAATTACAAACGATGTAGACACAATTTCTCAGTCGCTAAACCAAAGCATTATAACAGTTATCACCTCAATTATAATGTTAATTGGCTCGCTGGTTATGATGTTTATAAAAAGCTGGATACTTGCGCTCTCTGCTATTGCCTCAAGCCTTATTGGTTTTGTGCTTGTGGTTATAATTATGAAGAAATCGCAAAAGCACTTCATTGCTCAGCAAAACGCGCTTGGCGAACTTAACGGGCATGTTGAAGAAACCTACAGCGGCCACCTTGTTATAAAAGCATATAACGCTGAAAGAGAATCTTCTTTAACTTTCAACTCTATAAACGACAAACTTTATAACAGCGCATGGAAATCTCAATTTTTGTCGGGCCTTATGATGCCAATCATGAACTTTATTGGAAACCTTGGCTATGTTGTTGTGTGCGTGGTTGGTGGTGCACTTTTAATAGGCGGTCATATAGAATTTGGTGCAATCTCTGCCTTTTTGCTATATGTTAGATACTTCACTCAGCCTTTAACCCAGCTTGCTCAAGTTGCCACAAACCTTCAAAGCGCGGCAGCTGCTAGTGAACGCGTGTTTGAACTTCTAGACGAAAAGGAGCTTGAAGCAGAAAACAATAAAACCAAAAAACTTGAAACTTGCAAAGGTAATGTTGAATTTAAACATGTTAAATTTGGCTACACTAAAGACAAAACTATTATAAAAGACTTTTCTGCTAAAATATCTGCTGGGCAAAAAGTTGCAATAGTTGGTCCAACTGGCGCAGGAAAAACAACACTTGTAAACTTGCTTATGAGATTTTATGAGGTAGACAGCGGAAGCATCGAAATTGATGGTGTAGACACTAAAGAGCTAACAAGAGAAAATGTGCACGACCTGTTCTCTATGGTTTTGCAAGACACATGGATATTTAACGGAACAATTAAAGAAAATGTTAAGTACAGCAAGGAAGATGTAACGGATGAGCAAATAGTTGAGGCATGCAAAGCCGTGGGGCTTCATCACTTTATAAAAACACTTCCACAGGGCTATGATACTGTTCTAGACGAAAACACAAGTATATCTGCTGGGCAAAAACAACTTCTAACAATTGCAAGGGCTATGATTCAAAACAGCCCAATGCTTATTTTAGACGAGGCAACCTCCTCGGTTGATACCAGACTAGAACTGTTAATTCAAGAGGCTATGGATAAACTAACTAAAAACCGAACCTCATTTGTTATTGCCCACCGCCTTTCAACTATTAAAAACGCCAACCTTATTTTAGTTATGAAAGATGGCGATGTTATAGAAAGCGGAACGCACGAAGAACTTTTAAACAAAAACGGCTTCTATGCTCAGCTATATAATAGCCAATTCGAAGAAACTTAAAAATATGAACAATAAAAACAGCCTTTCGGGGCTGTTTTTTAAATCTATTTTATTTTAGTAATGTTTAAAACCTAATTTCTTGCCAATAATTATGTAAATATTATTGTTTGGAGGAAATTATGAACCCTTTTGAAATTACAGCTAAAAGCGTTGATAGTTATTTTTTAGACCTAGAGAAAATGTATCCAATGGCATACAACAAGGCAAAAACATCGCCCTACACTAAAACAAGAGTTATTCTTTTAAATGGAACCGAGTTTGAATCAAACTGGTTTATGCACCAATTTGCGCGAAACTGCGATAATGCCGAAATTAAAAGAGAACTAGCGGTGGTTAGAGCACAAGAACAGATGCAACAAAAAAGGCTAAGCTGTTTGAAACCTCTTAATGAGAGCATTTTAGAAACAACTATATCCTACGAACAGCTTGCGATTGACCTAACTGCAACTTTAGCAAAAAACGAGAAAGATAAGAACAATAAAAAAGCCCTAGACTTCGCACTATTAGAAGATTTCGACCATCTCTACCGCTTTGCAAACCTTTTATACCTAGATAAAAACCAAGAAAGCGCCCCTCTTGTTGGAAGGTTCACCGAAATAACCCCAGCTCGCCCAACCATTGCACATCATAGATACCCAAAAGACAATGTTAAGGCCCACATGGACGCTAAAAAGGCCGACCTATTCACAAAGCTTGTGGCAGCCACAATAACTGCCGCCGAACAGCAAACCATGAACTACTATATGAACATAGCACAGTGGTATAAAAACAACCTTGGTAGAAAACTTTATGCCGAAATAGCTATGGTTGAAGAGGAGCATGTAACCCAGTATGAAAGTCTTAAAGACCCAACCTGCACATGGCTAGAACAATGGGTTATGCACGAATATTGCGAATGTTATTTATACTATAGCGCCATGGAAGATGAACCCGACCCCTACATCAAAAAGATATATGAGGAACATTTTTATATGGAGGTAGCGCATCTTCAAAAGGCTGCCGAGCTATTAAAAAAGCACGAGGGAACCGACTATAAGAAAGTTATAGGCGGAACTGGAGAGTTTCCACCCCTATTAAAACTTGGCTCAAACAAAGAGTATATTCGAGATGTTTTAGCACGAACTGTAACCCTAACTGGGCATAGAGAAGATTACATTGATGTTTATAACTTGCCAAATGATGCCGATTTCTTTACTTATCAACGCGCCGTAATTCCAGAGGTTAGCAAAGTTGCTAGCCACCTAGTGATAGAAAAAACCATAGAAAAAACTGGCAAAGACTATAGGTTTGAAGACAAGAAAAACCCAGTAGCCGAGCTTCAAAACAGAAAGAAAGACAACACTCTTCTAGGCAGAACCAACAAAATTAAACACTAAACGCCATAGCCAAGGTATATAAAAACTAAATAAAATTTCCCTTGCCATACCATCTGGCTTGGTCTACCTAGACGCCTTAGTTTGTGTAGATAAGAAAATTTCAAAAAAATTCTTAGTTAGTGGCTATTGGCTTAGTCTACCTAGACGCCTTAGTTTGCCACTAGTAGAAAGAAACAAAAAAAATTCAGCAAGGAGTTTACTTGGCGTAAATGACTTACTGAATTTTTTGTAGTTTCTGCACTAATAGTGGTAAAATAAGGCGTCTAGGTTAGCGGGCACCAAAACCCCCACCACCACCTCCACCTCCGCTAAATCCGCCACCGCCAAAGCCGCGGCCACCAAAGCCTGTGAACCCACCTCTAGATTTTCCACTAGAAGTGAAGCCTTTGATGCTAGACGCGTGAAGTGAAGATTGAACTTTATTAACTTTATAAGTAAAGCTATTAAACAGGGCGTTAAACACTAAAATATCGGTTAATGGGCTACCAGCATTTGTTGCCCACTCAGGAACAGCTATTTCAATGCTTTCAAACTTTTTTATCCAAACATCAGACAAATCAAAAACATAGGCAAAAGGCAAAACATCAAAATAGTAGTTTGGGTTTTCTTCTGCAAAAGCCTTTATTTGCGAAACCTCGCACATTTTAATATATTTTTTAAAGCCAAGGGTTCTACCTTTTAAGCCCTCGCCACTCTCACTATATTTTGTTTCCCCCACCATAAATATGGTGGCAATTGCTGCAAAAATGAAAGCAACCAATAAAAAGTAGCAATTATCAACAGCGCTAAAACCAAATTTTATATATAGCATTAAAAGTATCACTAGTAAAAACGCGGTTAAGGTGATATTTACTACATATGCCCATTTATCTTTAGCATACATAATGCACGCCATAACAAATAGTGGCAAACACGCCAAAATAAGTTTAAATGTGAAAGCTTCAGGAACAAATCCGAAATATGCAGATGTTGTTATAAACAATAATATAGTTAGCAAAACCATGCCAGCAAAGATACACGAACTAATTATACCTTTATTCTTCTTTGCCTTTGGCTCGTAAAGCGCTGTTTGCCCCTGAATGTTCTCACTTGTGCAAACAGCCCCGCTAGAAAGCATAAAGCTATGGTCTAGTTTAGAAACGCTAACTTTATTATTCCCCTTAAACAAGGCGTTAAACACGGCTCTAACATTTGCATTCTCGCTATCTAGAATATCTTTGTTTTTAATAAGCTCTATTTCATCGCTTTCTGTTTGGTTTATATTTAAATAGCCCTTGTTTGCCAAATATACAATGGTTGCAATAATACCCTTGCTATCTGCCTTGCCACTATCAAAAAACTGTGCCCTAAGTGGCGTTAAACCCTCTGGAGCAATAAGCTCCACTGGCATAACAAGCTCTTTTCGCTGCTTATACTTAATAAAGCACAAAACGGCAACTCCTATCATAAGCGCGCCTATTATAACCGCCGTAACCGACTGCCAAGTAACTACAGCCCCTCTATTGCTTAAATATCCATCGCTATACACTGCTCTAAAGGTTATGCCCTCTAGTGGACCAAGTTTTTGAATTGAGCCAGTTATAAGGTTGCCACTACTTTCAAAAGCAAGGCTAGTTGTAGAGCCAGCCTGACCCACATACATTTGAATATTTTTAGCTTCCTCCACCTCGCCAGGAAGCGAGATGGTAAAGCTAATATTATACATAGTTAACAAACTTTCAGTTCCAACAAGGTTAAAGTAAACATCATCAAAACCTCTATTTTTGTCTGCCCCAAAGTCATAGGTATAGTGGATAATATAATCTCGCGTTTCGCCCACGGGGATATACCTATTTGTTTTTAAACCAATTGTTAAATAGCCAGAAACCTCATCAGGATAAAGGTTTAGCGTTTCGCCAAACTCCCCCTCACCTGAAACATCATAAATTCTTGCAACAAGAAGGGATGAACTAACGCCTCCATCTTCTGTGCTTCTATATGTTGTTGTGATATAAGGAATAAGCCTAACAACCTCTGTTAAATTAGACTGATTAAAGGTTACAGAAAAAGACTCTGTAACCTCAATAGTATTATTTTTAGAAACCGAGGCATCAATGTGAAGGCTATTTATAGTTATAACATCTTCCCTTTCATCGTATGAAGAAAGATTGTAGCTGCTGTTTGAACTAAACAGCGATGGCACAAAGAAAACAAAAATGTATATAGCTAAAAACACCACGCCAACAATAATGCCAACAATTAAAGACTTTTTATTTTTCACTTACTAAAATTCCACTTTAACATTTTTTCTTTCTTCAGGTGCATCAACTTCAAACATGGTTTTCTTTTCAAACTTAAACCATTTTGCAATTATACTGCTTGGGAAAACCTCTATTTTATTATTAAAGTTTTTAACGCAAGCATTATAATACCTTCTAGAATTTGAAATTTCTGTTTCCAGATTCTTTAATTGATTTTGAAGGTCCATAAAGTTTGTGTTTGCCTTAAGCTCTGGGTAGCTTTCAGAAAGGGCAAATATGCTTTTCAAAGTGCCTGTTAGCATATTATCTGCCTTGCTTTTCTCTTCCATACTCGTTGCATTAACAGCCATATTTCTAGCAGCTATAACCTTTTCCAAGGTAGACTCCTCGTGCTTTGCATAACCCTTAACAGTTGCAACTAAGTTAGGAACAAGGTCGTAACGCTTTTTCATGCAAACATCCATGGTTGAGAAAGACTCTTCAACATCATTTTTCATCTTAATAAGCTTGTTATAGGTAGAAATACCCCAAACAACAAGAATTATAACTAGCACAGCAATAACACCAAGTGCTATCCATAAACCCAACATTTTTTATCTCCTTTATTTGACAATTTTATTATATACCTGTCTCTTATACACATCTGACGCTGCCGACGATCTTACGCGTGT
>USTP01000044.1 GCA_900557695.1 uncultured Thermoanaerobacterales bacterium
GATGACGTCGAGTCTCGTGGGCTCGGAGATGTGTATAAGAGACAGCTTTAATATTTTTACGCTTAAAACTTGATTTTGATTTAATTTAATATCTGATTCAATATAACATTTAATATAATTTTCCGTGTGCCCCTCAAAGTATCCTTCATGCTCTCTTTCTATTATAACTTTATAGGTTTTGTCTTGGCAACTTATAATATAATCTTGATGCATTTTATCGTCTAGCTGAGCAAGTTTTTCGCATCTTTCTTTAACGTGAGTTGCTAAATTTTTCATTTTTGATGCAACTGTTCCACTTCGTTTTGAATATGGAAAAATGTGCATTTTTGCAAAGTTACATTTTTTTAAAAACTTATATGTTTCATTAAAGTTTTCTTCAGTTTCGGTTGGAAACCCAACAATCACATCTGTTGTTATTGCTGGATTATTAAAGTGAGAGCGAATAAGCAATAATTTGTTATAATACATTTCTGTTGTGTATTTCCTATTCATGTACTTTAGCGTGCTATCACATCCACTTTGCAAACTTAAATGAAAGTGCGGAGCAAAGTTTGGAGTTTGTTTTAGCTCTTTTAAAAATTCTTCTGTTATAATATCTTGCTCTAATGAACTAAACCTAAAACGAATATTTGGATAACTTCTCATTAGTTTTATAACATCTATTAAAGACTTTTTTTCTTTAAAATCTTTACCATAACTAGATAGGTTAATTCCAGTAAAAACAATTTCGTTAGAAAACTTTGATTGATATTCAACTTCGTTTTTTATGCTCTCTAGAGGTCTGCTTCTTTCCCTACCTCTTAAATAAGGAATAATGCAATAAGAGCAAAAATTGTTGCATCCATCTTGTATTTTAATAACTGCACGAGTCCTTTCGCCTTTTGCCATATATTCATCTTGATAAAAAGAACAGATCTCTGTATTGATATCTACAGTGCGTGCATTGTCTTCATTTCCAAAACGGTTTATAATTTTTTCTACAAGGTCTAATTTTGACGAGGTTCCATAAACACATCTTACATTTTTGTTGCCAAGAAATTTTGTATAATCATTTTGCGAACTACATCCACAAATATAAATAGGTGCATCTAAAGAAACTTTACTAATTTTACTTAAAATTCCTCTAGATTTTCTTTCAGCCTCATTTGTAACTGCACATGTGTTTACTATATATGCGTCTGCAGGTTGTATGCTAAAACAAACAGAAAAATTAGCCTCACTTAATAATTTAGCGATACTATTACTCTCGTATTGATTTACCTTGCATCCAAGCGTTATTATACACACTTTTCTTTTGCTTTCCATTTTTTCCTCTTTCAAGTTTTTATTTTTCGCAGGCAAACATTATTGCAGAAATACCTGCAATAGATGCAGTTTCTGTTCTTAATATTCGTTTGCCAAGAGTTACAATTTTAAAATTGTTTTCTTTTAGTTTTTCTATTTCTTTTTCGCTAAAACCGCCTTCTGCACCAATAATTAAGCCAATTTTGCCATAATTTGCGTTTTTTAACAAGTTGGCATACAGGGTTTCATCGTTGGAATTTTCATAAGCAACAAAAACCATATCATTATTTTTTGCCTTTTCAACCATATCAGAAAAACTTATCACGCCATCAATTTTTAAAAGCGAGCTTCGCCCACATTGCTTACACGCAGAAATTGTTACCTTTTTTAATTTATCTATTTTACTGGTTTTATCTTTTATATCTGTATAGTCACTATAAAACACACATATTTCGCTTGCACCGAGCTCGGTTATTTTCTGAGTTATAAGCGAAAGTTTTTCTCCTTTACAAACCGCTTGATAAAGGGTTACATCTATAGTGGGTTCGCTATTGTTTTCTTCAATGCTATCAATAAAAATAACGGCGTCTTGCTTTCCTAGTGATTCAATTTTTCCGTAGGCGTTTATTTTTTCGCCGTTAAAGAGAACAACGCTATCGCCCACCCTAGCTCTCATAACATTTTTTAAATGATGAAATTCATCCCCATCAATAGGAATGCGTGAGCCTACTATTAAGTTTTTATCGGTATAGTATCTTTTAAGTTTCATCTTTGTTTCTCACTATGCTTTAATATATCACAAAAAATTAAAGACACAAAACAAATGTTTATTTTTGTGCCTTTGACTTTTTATTTTATTTTATCATTATACTGTTTTTTCTTCGTGTACTGACTTGGCTTAATATCGGCATCTAGTTTTTCAATCAAAAGCTTTTGAGCTCTGTCTAGCGATTTTGGTAGTTCTACAACAATGTTCACTATTAAGTCGCCATAAGAGTTTTTGTTAAGAACTTTAACGCCCTTTCCTTTAACAGTTATTTTATCTCCAGTTTGTGTATAAGGAGGAACAGTAACTGTTAGTGTTTCGTTTATACCACCCACTTTAATATTCGTGCCAAGAATACTTTCGGTAAAGGTTATAGGAACAGTAGCATAAACATTGTTCCCTTCTCTTGTTAGAGTTTTATGCGGTGCAACCTTAAATATAATATTCATATCGCCAGTTTGCCCACCATTTAAACCAGCTTCGCCTTGACCGCGAAGAATAATCACTTGGTCGGTATTAACACCGCCTGGAACATTAACTTCAATATTTCTGTTTGTTCTAACAACTCCAACTCCCGAGCAGTATGGGCACTTATCTTTTATTATGGTACCTTTTCCACCGCAGTCTGGGCAAACGGTTTGGGTTGTCATCCTGCCGAGCATTGTGTTTTGCACACTTTGAACAACTCCAGAGCCATGACATCTTGAACAGGTTGTAGGGCTTGTTCCTGGTTTTGCGCCAGTGCCGTGACAATGTTCACAGGTTTCATTTCTGTTAAGATTTATGTTTTTCTTTGCACCATAGGCTGCTTCAACAAAGGTTAAATTCATTTTAACCTCTATGTCGCTACCATCTTGCGCGGTGCTTCTTCGGCTAGACCTAGAACCAAAGCCACCAAAACTGCCAAAGCCACCAAACATATTGTTAATAATATCTTCAAACCCGCCAAAGCCGCCAAACGAGCCGTCACCAGTTCCGCCACCTCCAAAGGATGCAGAGGCGCCATTTGGGTCGCCATAATTGTCATAATTAGAACGCTTTGTTTTGTCTGACAAAACCTCATATGCTTCGTTAACTTCTTTTAGTTTGTCGGCAGCTGTTGGGTCGTCACGATTTAAATCGGGGTGATATTTTTTTGCAAGAGTTCTGTATGCTTTTTTTATTTCTTCATCACTTGCACTTTTACTAACACCTAATATTGAATAATAATCTTTTTTTGCCATATTTTTTCCTTGCTATTTGTTCTTTTCGTCACTACAACTTACAATATTTAAATAATTTTCTTCAAAAGATTTTTTATTTGATATACTTTCTTCTATGCTTTTAGCAATGCTAAAAAGTATATCCTTACTAAAGCCATGAAGTTCGTTAATATAATTTAGCCTTGATAAATCGGCATTAAATTCATTCATATAACAAAATTCGTGCAATATGAAAGACGACTCTAGAGGCGTTTTTCTTCCATAGGCGTTTATTGCATTTTGCTCTTTATCGCAAACTTTTGGTGTTACACAAAAAATAGTGTTGTTTAAATTTAAGCCATATCCGCCCTTTGTAAAAAGTAGCGAAAGGATAACTACAAAGCGTTTGCCACTAATATCTATTTTAAGTTTTTTAAAAAAGGTAAAATATTGCTTATGTCAACAGAGTTTTTAAAACTTTGAATTTCTTCTTCATAAACATTTACATGCGAGTTATAAAATTCTTCAAAGTTGGTGTCGTTAACAAAATTTTTTGCCTCTTTTAAAAACTCTAAAACAAGTTTTGATTTGTTTAGCCTGTCTGTAAAAGGTTCTTTATCTTGCCCTACAAAATTATAATCACCGTCAAGATTTAGAAAAAGTAGAGCTGGAACATCGAAGGCAAAGCTATTTCCTTTTATAAGAATTTCATTTAGTAGCGTAACAGCTCTATGATTTTTATGCGGGGAAAAATGTAAGTAAACATCATCTAAATATGGATAATTTTTTATGTTTAAAACAAAATTGGGATAACTATTTTTATAGTTTGATAACCTTAAAAATATTCCAATTAGTTCTATTCTTTTATCTACACAGATTTCACTTTCTTGCATCTTCACCGCACCTTAAATCATAAATTATAAGACCTTATATTATTTGGTTATTTAGCTTATTTTGTTGTGTAGTCGCCAAAGTTGTTAGGGTCGGTGCTACCGCTTCCGCCTTGACCATTTGCCCCATCACTAGCGCCTTGAGCACCATTAGGGTTTGCTTGAGAATATAATTTTGTGAAGATTTCGTTTGAAACTTTTGTTAAACTCTCTAGAGATGCTTTAAGTTTTTCAATATCGTCACTATTCTTTTGAACATCTTTAGCTGATTCAAGTTCACTGTTTAGTTTTGTTTTATCTTCTTCTGAAATCTTATCGCCACTTTCTTTAACAACCTTTTCAATTCCAGCTATCATTTGATCGAGGCTGTTTTTAGTGTCTACAACTTCCTTCCTCTTTTTATCTTCCTCGGCATATTTTTCAGCCTCTTTAACAGCCTTGTCTATTTCTTCGTCTGAAAGGTTTGAAGATGCTGTTATGGTTATGTCTTGAGATTTACCAGTGCCAAGGTCTTTCGCCGAAACATGAACAATACCATTTGCGTCTATATCAAAAGTAACTTCAATTTGAGGAACTCCCCTTGGTGCTGGTGGAATACCAGTTAGTTCAAAACGACCGATTGTTTTGTTGTATGCCGCAAGCTCTCTTTCACCTTGCAAAACATGAATATCAACGCCTGGCTGGTTGTCTGAAGCGGTTGAGAAAATTTGTGACTTCTTTGTTGGAATAGTGGTATTTCTTTCAATAAGCTTTGTAAACACACCACCCATTGTTTCAATACCAAGAGATAGTGGAGTTACATCAAGAAGAAGAATGTCCTTAACTTCTCCGCCTAAAACACCTGCTTGAATTGCTGCACCAATGGCAACGCATTCATCTGGGTTGATGCCCTTAAATGGTTCTTTTCCACAGAATTTTTTAACTTCCTCAACAACCATTGGTACTCTTGAAGAACCACCAACCATGATAATTTTAGCAATATCTGCGTTTGTTACCTTAGCATCGTTCATGGCTTTTTTAACAAGAGTTATTGTTTCTTTAACAAGGTCTTCAATTAAACTTTCGAATTTGGCACGAGTTATTGTTACCTCAAGGTGTTTAGGGCCATTGGCATCAGCGGTAATAAATGGAAGGCTAACGGTTGATGAGTTAACACCAGAAAGCTCTATTTTAGCTTTTTCAGCTGCCTCTTTTAACCTTTGCATAGCCATTTTGTCTGTAGACAAATCTATGCCATCAGATTTTTTAAACTCTTCTACAAGATACTTAATTATTCTATCGTCAAAGTCATCACCACCAAGGCGGTTATTACCAGCGGTTGCTAAAACTTGGAACACACCATCTGCAATCTCTAGAACAGAGATATCAAATGTACCACCACCAAGGTCGTAAACAAGCACTTTTTGACCATTAGCGCCATCTGCTTTATCTAGTCCATAAGCAAGGGCTGCTGCTGTTGGTTCGTTTATAATTCTTAAAACATCAAGGCCCGCAATTTTACCAGCATCTTTTGTTGCTTGCCTTTGAGAGTCTGTAAAGTAGGCTGGAACAGTTATAACCGCTTGAGTTACTTTCTCTCCCAAATATCTTTCAGCGTCTGCTTTAAGTTTACTTAGAATCATGGCAGAGATTTCTTGTGGCGTATACTCTTTGCCACCTGCTTTAACCTTTTTGTTTGTTCCCATATCCCTCTTGATTGAAAGGATTGTGTTTTCTGCGTTTGCTACAGCTTGGCGTTTTGCAACCTGGCCTACAAGCCTTTCGCCATCTTTAGTGAAGCCAACAACTGATGGTGTTGTTCTTGCTCCTTCCGCGTTTGGTATAACTGTTGGTTCACCACCCTCCATAACAGCTACACATGAATTTGTTGTTCCTAGGTCGATGCCTATAATCTTACTCATATTGTTTTTTAACTCCTTTTTTGTTGTTTTTAATATATTTTTGCAAATTATTTTTAGATAATTTGCGTTTTTTAGTCGCATAGATAAATTTCTACAGTACTATGACGAATAACCTTTCCGCCCTCTCCTGCCATCTTGTAACCTTTTTGGTAAACGGTTGCTATTTTGTTGTCTTTCGATTTGTCCTTGGTTTTTTTCTTGGCAACTGCATTGTGTAGATTTGGGTCGAACTCTTGATTTTCAGCTTCAATCTCAACAATACCAAGCGACTTAACGGCGTTTAAAAGCATACCTTGAATCATTTCAAAGCCTTTCATAACGTTTGGGTCTTTAGAAACCTTAAGGGCTTGTTCAAAGTTATCTAGTATTGGTATAAGTTTATCGGCAATGTTTGTTACCGCCGAAACTTTCATATTCTCTTCTTGCTCTTTTGCTCGCTCTTTATAACGTTCTAAGTCCTTTTTAAAAGTTATGGCAAGCCTTTCATTTTCTTCAGCCTTTTTCTTTGTTTCTTCAAGTTCCTTGTCAACCTTTATTAAAGCATCTTCAAGCTGAATAAAAGCTTTTTCATACTTTTGAAATTCCTCATTGTCTTTGAAGCCATGAACCGTACACTCTTCATCATCGTGCTCACATCCACAGTTACAATTTTCATGATCATGATCACAATGCTTGTGGTTATGATCGTGATGATGCTCGTGATTTTTATTTTCGCAGTTACAATTTTTTTCCTCTTTGTTTTCTTTTATATCGTTATTATTTAGCTTATCATCTTTTTTAGAAGATTTTTCATTGCCTGAATTTTTTTCTTGCTTTTCTTTACTCATCATCATTCTCCTTATATTTTCTGTCAAACACATCATCTTCAAGTATCTGCGTTACGTTTTTTAGTATGGAAACAACTTTGCCGTAGTCCATCCTAACAGGGCCAACAACGCTTGCCGAACCAATGGTTTTGCCTTTTGATTTATAGGTGGCTGTAACTATAGAACAGTCGGTTATGCCAAGATTTTCATCTCCGCCTATCTTAACGTTTATTTCAAGATTACTTGACGCGTTATCTGATAAAAGCGGATACAAAATATCTTTATGATCAAGCAAGGTTATTGTTTTTTTCAATGTATTTATATCTTGATACTCTGGATAGTTAAGAAGCTTATCTTTTCCAGAAACCGCCATGTTTCTTGCATAGTCGTTATCACGCTCGGTTATAATTTGAACAATACACTCAAATATGTCTTTATAGCGCGAAAGCTCACTTTTTAAAAGTTTGCTTCCATGCTCAACTTCTTGAAGTTTTTTGCCCTTGAAAACGCTAGTTAAGATTTTACTTGCTTGCCTTAAATCATCCTCACTTGCAGAAATTGAATCGGTTTCTTCTTTTATTATCCCTAGGTCGGTTACCACAACTACAAGCGTTTGATAACTTGTGAGCTTTAAAAGCAGTATGTTTTCTATTTCTGCACTATCAGCAATTCCATAGTATACAATTGAAGCATAGTTGGTTGCGTCACTAATGGTTTTTGCTGCCTTCTGCAAAACATCGTCTAGGCTAGATAGTTTGCTATTAAAGGTGGTCTTTAAATTGTCTGCTTCTTTCTTGGATAGCTTTTTAACCGTCATTAGCTCATCTACATACTTTCTATACCCTTCCGCTGTAGGAATTCTTCCAGCCGAAGTGTGGGGCTGAAACAAGAAACCCATCTCTTCTAGCGCCATTAGTTCGTTTCTTATAGTTGCAGGCGAATATTCATTCATGTATTTTTCTTGAACATCTTTGCTGGAAACAGGTTCAGCTGTTTTGATGCTTTCATCAACCACGGCACTTAAGATTTTCTTTTTCCTTTCACTTAAATTCATGGCTACTTCCTCACCTTCTTTTTGTTTGACTTCATTTTTATATTATGCTTAATTAGCACTTTATTATACACTTTTTTAGCAATATATGATTTCGAGTGCTAACAATGGTAAATATATCACTGCTAAAACACCTGTCTCTTATACACATCTGACGCTGCCGACGATCTTACG
>USTP01000045.1 GCA_900557695.1 uncultured Thermoanaerobacterales bacterium
GGGCTCGGAGATGTGTATAAGAGACAGATAATATGGTTTGCTTAAAAGCAATCATAAGTCAATCTACTTAAGTTCTAAAGCAAAAATTAAAAAGCCACACAAAATATAAAATTATAAAACGCTACCTAAGTTAAATATTAAATTTTTAAATAAAACATTGCGAAGGTTTACTTATAAGGTTTTAGAAATTAAAGAGAACTTCTAAAATTGAGCTCATAGTTAAAAACTGTTAAAAAACCCTATTTTTAGGTGGTATTTGTTCGCAAAAGCTGCCTTTTGCGAATAGTTTGGCGAAATGTTGTTAACAACTGGGTTAAAAACTATTTTATTCCCCACCACGCAAAAAGGCGCTATTCTTAAAAATATAAGGTGATTGTTTAAAGAAACAAGCTATAGAAAGGCATGAGGAATTGTTGCCAGCGGTTATGTGTTATAACTTAGATAAAACAAATTTAATTGATTACTGGTTTTTAGTGGTTTTATTATACGATTTTTAACCTATTTTCTCTTTTTATACTGACAAATAAAAAGGACAATCTTATCTGATTGCCCTTTTATATGCAAGCTGTAAATTTATAGTTTAACTGCTTGCTAATAATATTATATGCAAAGCCTAAAATTTTATTCACTATTTATTATTAAAAAGTGATAAAAGAAAACTATATTCCTTAATTTTATTTTTTTGAACAGAAACATTTGGCATAAAAGAGGTTACTAGGTTCCAAAATCGTTTTGAATGGTTCATTTCCACGAGGTGGCAAAGTTCGTGAACTATAACATAGTCTATCACGGCAGGTTCTAGCATTATCACTCTAAAGTTGAAGCTAACATTGCCCTTGCTGTTGCAAGCTCCCCACCTACCCCTTGAATCTGATATTCGCATAGCATTTGGTTTTAATTTCATTATTGAGCTAAGGTAGTTTAGCCTTTCTTCTAAAACGCTTTTAGCTGTTTTTTTATACCACGATTTAAGGCGCCCTAGTATTTTATCTTCTGGGGTAGATAATGGAATGTAGATGCACATTTCTGTTGAAGAAGTTTCAATTTTTTTAACATTTTTTAGCTTTAAACTATATTGGTTACCATATAGTAAAAATTTTTTATAATGGATAATCTCATCATATTTACGATTGCTTTGCTCTAGAATGGCTAGCTTCTCACGTATCCACTTCTGTTTGTCAAAAACGAATCGTTCTATTGCATCGCTACTCATCTTAAGAGGTGCTTTAACCACCACTTGCCCATCTTTTAAGATAGAAAGTGATAAAGTTTTTCTATTTGATCGTGTTATAAGGTCTGGTGTTATCATAGTTATCCCCTTTTGTTTCACTATTATAATATCAAGGTGCTATTGGGTGCAACTAAACTTTTGGAGCAAAATACATAAAAAGTTAAAAAGAACATTTATTTTGTCTACAAATCACTTTAACATATTGTGAATATTTGTGAATAATGGTGTTTTATAAATATTATTTATATTATTACTAAAAATAATACTAGTAGAAACCTATAAAAATATAGTAAAATAGGCTATTTTGTTGACTTTATCTTCGATAATAAATTAAAATTATACTAACATAGGGAGAAGAAAATGTCGGGTATTGATAGCGATTTGATTCGTGGCCATATAGACACCATTATTTTAAAGATTCTATTTGAGGGTGATAAATATGGCTATGAAATCTGTAAAGAGGTTGAAGAGAAGAGCAACGGTTCTTACGAATTAAAACAACCAACTTTGTATAGCTGTTTGAAGCGTCTTGAAAATCAAGGCCTTATTTCTTCGTATTGGGAAGATAGTGATATTGGTGGTAAAAGGCACTACTATAAACTAACAGAAAGTGGTAAAGAAACCTATAAAACTAATCATGAAGAATGGCTTCGTTCAAGGCAAATTATTGATAATCTTATTTCAAACTCCACTGCAGATGCATCTTCTTATACCCTAGTAAAGAAAGATGAAATTGAAGACCTTGCCAAAAAAGCAGAACTAGCTGAAAAACAGGCTTCAATTTTAGAAGAATCATCAAGTTTGTCCCCTACCTCTTTTGATGACGAGGAGGCTGTTATTCCGTGGTCTTTTGGTGAAAATAATAACGATGCTAAGTCCGCAGCTGTAGTTAACAGACCTGTTACTTCTGAACCTGAAAAAATTGATAGTGATAATGGTGATGTTTTTTATACTTGGAGCGAGGCACCAGACAATGATGGAGTTATTGTTAATGTTCAATCGAACGGAGAAGTGGCTTCTGCCATTGTTTCTAGTGAGGAAAATATAAATGATGTTGCTGAGGAAAACATAGAAGAACCAGAGGTTTCTAAGGCGCAGGCTTCCTTATTTGAAGAGCCAGAAGTTGTAGACTTTGCTGAAGATATGGGAATAGACGAAAATGAACTTGCTTTAAGCAGTGATTCTCAAAGTGAAGAAAATTCTACTTTGCAAGATCAAACAGAGGGCAAACAATCCCCTGCCCCTTCAGATGAAACCCACACTGATGAAATAGAAAGCGATGAAGATGTTGATATTATGCAGCTGCTTGGCCATAATGTACGCTCTGAAATAGACTATAGTGAAAAGCCTATGATTGCCTCTAGCGAGCCAAGTGTTTTAGAAGAGCCTGCAAGTGAAAATGAGTATGATAACGATGCTAAAGAGGAAGAACAAGACGAAGAAGTTGAGCCTTTTAATTTCAACATGGATGATTTTGTTACAAAATCTAGAAATAGCTACTTTGAGTCTGAAGACATAAACAGTCCAAAGCCAGATTATGTTGCGCCAGAAATGAAAATTGATGGCCTTGAAGAAAAAGTTGAAGATGATGAGCAAGAAGTAAAACATGAAGACATTTCAATTCCAAGTGAAGAGGTTGCCGAAGATGAAAGCGATAAAATTTATGAGCCAGACTTTTCATCTACCCCTGTTTACCATGATTTTGGAGCCACATATAACAAATCTTCATCAAATGAGGACGATATTTGGGTAGATGATTCGAATGTAGATCTAGACCAAATATATCTAAACCCTGAAGCAAACGATAAAGAAGAAGACAAAGAAGTTGCCCATGAAGAAACAAATAATGAACCTGAAGAGTTAAGTTTGTTTTCTGAAGATATTTTTGAAGATAATGCTAGCAGCAAGTCTGAAGATAGTGATGAAAAGCAGTTTGAGCCATATAACGAGATTTTAAGGCAAAACGCCAACTCCTCTACTCCAGACTTTTATAGGTCTACCGAAAATTATGATACTTTGGCTCCTAAATATACCGATGAAGAATATAAAGAAAAATTAAGTTCGCTTATGAACTATAGTGAACATAGCGAAAGCGAAACAAATAAAGATGTTTATTCGTTCCAAAAGTCTTTTAAAAATTATAGCGAGCTTAAGGCAGATTTTGAGAAAGAGGGCTTGGTTGTTAAGCCTCATCATAAAATGGTTAAAGAGGCAAAAGATACCAGGTCGTACATAGAATCTAATAAATTAAACCTGATAAGTTCTTGGACTAGTTTTGGTTGCATAGGCTTTTTGCTTACTTTAGTATTTTTAATTATGAATAATTACAGGGCAAGTTTTGAAACTTTTGATTTCTCGTATAAATACTTTTTAATTGGAATAGCTTGCCTTATATTAGTGCCAGCGATTTACACAATTATTTATTTTATCAATCCATATAAAAAGAAACCTGCTAGATATGCATCTAGAATTTATACAATTTTTGCAATACTTCTAACGGTGCAGTTGCTAATAATTGTTTATTGTGTTAACTTGCAATTAGGCTTTTATAGTTTCGCCCAAGAAAACTATAATCATTTGGCTTGGGTTGTTCCTTGTATAATTGCGCTTTATCCACTTGCCGATGCACTATTCCACACAATTTACTTTAACTCTAAAAACTTTCATGTTTAAAATAGAAAAAATACCACCAAATTGGTGGTATTTTTATTTTGTGCTACTATTCCCCGCCGTCTTTCTTATTTTCAAGTTTAGTTATTGCGCTTGTTGCCAAATAGTCGCAACGGTTGTTATACTCATTATCTGCATGCCCCTTTACTTTAATAAAGGTTACCTTGTGCGTGTTTGTTAGGTTTATAAGGGTTTGCCATAAGTCTTTATTTTTAATCTCTTTTTTATCAGACCCTTTATAATCATTTTTTTGCCATGCATCTATCCAGTTTTGATTGAAAGCGTTTACCATATAGGCAGAATCGCTGTAAAGCAAAACTTCACAAGGTTCTTTTAAAAGTTCTAATGCTTTTATGGCGGCGGTTAGCTCCATGCGGTTGTTTGTGGTGTTGTATTCCCCGCTAGAAATTTCCTTTTTGTGCTTGCCATATATAAGCACTGCTCCGTATCCGCCGTTTCCTGGATTACCCGAGCATGCTCCATCTGTGTATATTTTTACTTTCTTCATAATTCTACCTTTTTATTAAGATTAACAAATAAACTTTTATGTGTCAAGTTTATGTGGGTATTGATTTAAGCCATACAAAGTGATATAATAACAGGCATGGAAAATAAATATTCAAACATGTATAGACTGCAATCTTCTAGTGTGGGCAGTGAGTATAGTTTAAGGCAGGCACCTATAAAAAGGGTGCTTATCTCTGGCGTTGGAAAAATTGAATTTAACCCAGATGAAAGCCAGTATATATATTTTTCAAGAACAAATAAACACCATGTTTACTATATTTTTAATAAAGTGCTAAAAATTATTGTAGACTCTTTAAACTCTTTAAATCACTTAAAAATCTATAAAACGCTTGGGCTCCCTAATGAACTTGATGAGTCTAGTTTTTATATAGCAGCCAGAAGCGATGTTTTAAAAAGAACGCAAGATTTTTTTAGAAACTTTCTTCCCCCTTTAACCGTTGAAATGGTAACTTTAAAATATCTTAACATTTTTAGCAGACTTTTTGAAACTTGTGCCGTTATAAATAAGCAAAAGTCTAAGGAACTTGTACCTGAAATTTCCGACACAAGAAATTTTGGCGGGGCGTATGGTATTAACGATGCATGGCTCGGGCTACTGAAGTCTTGCCTTGTGTCTACTGCTTCTTCCTCATTAAGTGTTGAGAATTTCTTTGAATTTTTAAAGGAAAACACCTATAGAAGCTCTTCTTGTAGAAAAACTTTAAAGGGACTGTTAAATTCAAACCCCAGGTTTTTTGATTGTTTAGAAGATTTCACCTACAAAGAATTAGAAAATCCAGAATTTAAGGATAGAAACAATGTAAATAAAATGGTGGCTTCTGTTATGGATATTTATGGCAAAGGGTTATATAATCCAGCGCTAGAAATTAGTCAAACTGACATACGAAGAGTTACCAAAAAGTTAAAAAATGAAATTGAACAAGAACGAGAATAATCAAATATTTAAGCTTTTATTATATTAACAGAGTTGACAAAGGTTTGTTTGATTGATATAATAAAAAGGCTTTTAGGGGAGTGGCTCAACGGTAGAGTAGCGGTCTCCAAAACCGTAGGTTGCGTGTTCGAATCGCGTCTCCCCTGCCATAAAAAAACATTTCCTTTAGACTGGAAATGTTTTTTTTATTTTCTTATAAGTTTTTTCTATTTAGTTGTTATTTTCTTCATCATCATCAAGCCCATACTCTTTATATAGTTCTTCTAGGGTTGGGTCTTTTTGAATAATTTTATCTATCTTAATTGAAACATAACCTTTGTCGTCCGTGTTATAGGTATCTAAACATTTACCACAATTGTCGCAAATTTTGTTTGGGTCTATATCGCAATACAAACATGCTCCGCAAAGAGTGCACGGCTCACCAGGCTCTAATATACACTCTTTTCGTTTGCCAACAATTTTTTCCACCTGCTTTTTTGTTAGTTCGAAATTACCAAAATTTTTATTTTCATTAGTCATTTGAATCACCACTAGAATTATAATACTTTTAAAAAAAATATTCAATATATTATAAAAGTAAATTTTTTTAAAACAAATGTTTGCAAAGCTTGGCTATGTGTGTTATACTTAACTTAATTAAAGGAAAAATGTTTATGAAAAGTGTTAAAAAAGACCAAACAACTCGAGTTTATGAGTTTATAGAGGAGTTTATAAAAAAGAACTCCTATCCACCAAGTGTTAGAGATATGTGTGCAGGCCTTAATATTTCTTCAACTGCAACAATTGTTTACCATTTGAGAAAACTTGAAGAGCAAGGTAAGTTAAAGCGTGATAAGCAAAGGAACAGGGCTATTGAGCTTGCAGATAGCAAACCTTTGGGTGCTAAAAATCAAATTCCAGTTGTTGGAAAAGTGGCTGCGGGAACGCCAATTTTTGCAACTGAAAATATTGAGGATACCTTTGGTTTTACTAGCAATGTTTTTGGGCAAGATCAAGACCAAATGTTTATTTTAAATGTAAGTGGCGACAGTATGGTTAATGCAGGTATTTTTAATGGGGATAAGATTGTTGTTAAAAAGCAAATGGTAGCGGAAAACGGCGAAATTGTGGTTGCTTTAATTGACGATAGTGCAACGGTTAAGCGTTTTTATAAAGAAAATGGTCATATAAGGCTTCAGCCAGAAAATGATTATATGGAGCCCATAATTGTAGACAATGCCGTTATTCTTGGCAAAGTAGTTGGTCTTATTAGAAATTATAAATAAAAAACTCCTATTTAGGAGTTTTTATTTTTTATTTATTTAATTATAGACAGTTGCTTTAAAACCTTTTGAATCTTGTCTGCTGCCTCCTCCATAAGTTCCTTTGTGTGGGTAGCGGTGTAGCTTGTTCGAATTAAACACTCCCCAACTGGTGTTGCTGGTGGCAAAACAGGGTTTACATAAACTCCTTCATCAAAAAGCATTTTGCAGGCAGTTAAAGTTAAATCTGGCTCATAGGTATAGATAGGTATAATTGGGGTTGAGCTTTCTTTATAAACAATTCCCCTATCCTTTAAGCATTTTCTCATATAGTCTGAAATTTCTTGTAGATTTTTCCTTCTTTCAGGTTCTGTTTTTATTATTTCAAGCGATTTCCTTGCTGCAGCAACGCATGCTGGAGTTATTGATGCACTGAATATGAAAGGTCGCGAATTATGACGAATAAACTCGGCAACTCTTTTATCGCAAGCACAATACCCACCAAGGCTGGCAAGGGATTTAGAAAATGTTCCGCAAATAAGGTCTACCTCGCTTTCAAGGTTAAAGTATTCGGCGGTTCCTCTTCCGTTTTCTCCTAGTATTCCAAGGGCGTGGGCATCGTCTACCATTAGCTTGGCATTATATTTCTTTTTAAGCTCAACTAATTTTGGTAAATTGCAAATCTCGCCACTCATGCTAAACACGCCATCTGTAACAATTAAAATACCTTTGTTTTCAGGAACAGTTTTAAGCTTTTCCTCTAAATCTTCCATATCATTATGATTGTATCTTAAAAGCTGAGCGTAGCTTAATTTGCAAGCGTCATAGATAGAGGCATGGTTCTCTTTGTCACATAAAATAACATCATTCCTTCCAGCAATGGCGCTAATAACACCAAGGTTCAGTTGAAAACCTGTGCTCATAGTAACGCAATCTTCTTTATTTAAAAACTCTGCAAGTTCTTTTTCAAGGGCAACATGAGCAGATGTTGTTCCGTTTAAAAATCTTGAGCCAGAGCAACCCGTTCCAAATTTTTTAGTTGCCTCAACGGCAGCGTTTATCACTTGCTCGTTGCCAGTTAAACCTAGATAGTTGTTAGACCCTATCATCTGTCTCTTATACACATCTCCGAGCCCACGAGACTCGACGTCATCTC